>DATAUW010000027.1 GCA_036268055.1 Verrucomicrobiia bacterium
ATTTCCAGCGTCAGCATATTTGATCAAATACCTGCTGCGGAACTATTTGCACAACAAATCCCGCAAAACCATTCAAACAACTCTTATCCGGAAAACCAGAAGTCATTCCAGTTCCAATAGATATAGCTGGACACTAGTGCGCGGCAGCGCAGCCGTCCGAAGTCCCGCCGGGACGACAGAACTTAGCCCAGCCATTTATGGCTGGGTTTGCATCCGTTCCAAACCAAGTCCCGCAGGGACGAAAGAATTTTCCTCTTGGAACCAAATCTCACCCACTCGCCCAACGCTTCTCATTAACCCCCAACTTCAGTTGGGGGAATCCTCACCGAAACAACTCACCTCTATATCGAGCGAAGCGAGGCGAGCCCAGGCGAGCATCATCTTATCACCCCGCGCAAGTCCACCCCCGTCAAAATTCCTCCACCAATTTGCCAGATGGGATTCTTTTAAACCACTCCCGACAATCTAGCGCATGGTAGGTCTGCGCTGCCGCTCCACCATCCGAAGTCCCGCCGGGACGACAGAACTTAGCCCAGCCATTTATGGCTGGGTTTGCATCCGTTCCAAACCAAGTCCCGCAGGGACGAAAGAATTTCCCTCTTGGAACCAAACCTAACCCACTCGCCCAACGCTTCTCATTAACCCCCAACTTCAGTTGGGGGAAACCCGTCAAACAACTCACCTCTATATCGAGCGAAGCGAGGCGAGCCCAGGCGAGCATCATCTTATCACCCCGCGCAAGTCCACCCCCGTGAAAATTCCTCCACCAATTTGCCAGACGAGATTCTTTTAAACCACTCCCGACAATCTAGCGCACGGTAGGTCTGCGCTGCCGCTCCACCATCCGAAGTCCCGCAGGGACGACAGATCTTAGCCCAGCGATTTATTGCTGGGTTTGCCTCCGTTCCAAACCAAGTCCCGGAGGGACGAAAGAAATCGCCAATCCACCAAAGGCTCTCCCGCGTTAACGCACCCCGCCCACCCACCGCACTCCGCACTCCGTCCCTCTCGCCCCGCGACCGCGGGGAGAGAGCCGGAGAGAGGGGTTTCCCTCTTCAAATCTCACCGCTTCACCAAATCACGAATCTCTTTTTCCGTCTTCGCATACTTAACCTGAGCTTCCGCAAGCGGCAGCCCGATATTCATCCCCGGCCGTTTGTGGTGCGTGGAAGTCAGCCACGCATCCTTCATCATCGCCTGCCGCTGCTCAATCAACTTGAGCACTTCCCCGCCATGTGGATAATTCGCCACCATCTCGTCCGCACTTTTTGCGTCCGAAATATCGCGCGCCCCGAGATGCTCCAAAATCGCCTGCGCCATGATCCAATGCCCAAAAGAATCCGGATGAATGCCATCCTCGGCAAAGTGAAATTTCGGATCGGCAGCAACGTGAGTTTCAAACACGTGATTCATCGGCCCGTGAACATCCACCACGTCCCAACCCGCCGCCGCGCGTTGCGCCAGCAGCCACGCCGAATACCGGTTGAGCACTTCATTATAATCCTTGTTACGCCCGCGCCCGTCATAAATCGGCGGCGTCACATGAATGATTTTTGCCCCGGCCTTCGTCACTTCCTCGTGCAGCCACATCATGCCGTCTTTAAACTTTTGAAACCGCTGCTCATCGAACTTCATGTAAATGCCATCATTCATCCCATAACACGCAAAAACCAAATCAGGCTTCGTTTGTTCCAGCACCCGCGCCAGCCGCTCATGCAAATCGGGCCGCGGAAATTGTCCACCCGCGTGCCCCGGCTCGGACAAACCCGAGACCGTCTCACTCGGCAAACCAACATTGATAAATTCCATCTCCCGATCGGGATAACGCGTAACGAAATAGGCTTCGATGTCGCTGACGTAGCGGCCGTCGTAAGTGATGCTGTCACCCAGGAAAAGAATGCGGTGAACGCCGGCGGGAATTACGGCCATTTCTGCGGCAAAAATCGGCGCGAAGGCTGGCCACAAAAGACAAAGAACGAGCGCAAGTTTTTTCATCGTGATCGGCGAAAGAACGAATGGGTGGACGGAATCGAAATCACAAACGGCTTTTGCCCGCGGCCTTTGCCGCCTTCCAGCGCGCCCGCGCCGCCGCCGCGATTTTTGCCCGTGCCGCTGCGCTCATACGGCGGCGTGACCCTGCCTTGGGACCTCTTTTACCGCCGGCCTTCGGCATCGCGCCGCCTAACAGCGCCTGCAATTCGGCGGTTAGTCCTTCAATTTTTTCGCGGATGCCGATGGCCCGCGTCAGTTGCGCAATCGTGGGATTTGCGAGAGATTTTTTCATAATATAAATTAATCTGTTACTCCACGGGCGAATTGTCAACGGCGGATGAACACCGAAAACGCCCCGTTCATTGAGCGCGCTTGACGTTATCGCGGGCGGCAGCCAACATCCAGCACTCATGAAGACCAAAAGGAATCTCATCCTGCTCGCCATGATCACCCTCATGGCTCTATCCCGTCCGCCGCAACTGCGTGCCGATGACGACAAAGATTCAACGTCCAAATCCGCGCCCAAAAAAGACGACGCCAAATCCGACAAGAGCGATTCAAAAGATGACCTCTCCGTAACGACGAATTCCATCACCATCAACGGCGCCACCATCACCTACCGCGCCACCGCCGGGACGATGTTGATGAAGGACGAGGACGACAAGGCGCACGCCCGGATTTTTTTCATCGCCTACAACCGCCTCGATGGCAACACCAACGCCGCCGACCGTCCCGTCACGTTTTCCTTCAACGGCGGCCCCGGCTCTTCCTCCGTCTGGTTGCACCTGGGCGCGATCGGCCCGCGCCGCGTTTTCCTGAAAGAAGACGGCGGCCTGCCCGCGCCCCCGTTTCATCTCGTGGACAATGAGAATTCCCTGCTCGACACTTCCGACCTCGTTTTCATTGATCCCGTGAGCACCGGCTTCAGCCGTCCGGTGACCGGCGAAGATCCCAAAAAATATCATGGCGTGCAGGAAGACCTGGATTCCGTCGGCGATTTTATCCGCCTTTACACGACGCGTTACCAGCGCTGGGCCTCGCCAAAATTTCTTATCGGCGAAAGCTACGGGACCACCCGCGCCGCCGGTTTGTCCGGCTTCCTCGAAGACCGTTACGGCATCTATTTAAACGGCATCATGCTTATCTCGTCCGTGCTGGATTTTCAAACGCTCAGTTTCGCCCCGGGAAATGATTTGCCTTACGCGCTCTTCCTGCCGACCGAAACCGCGACGGCCTGGTATCACAAAAAACTTCCCGCCGATTTGCAGGGCGACTTGAAAAAAGCGCTCGCCGAATCCGAACAGTTCGCGATGGGAGATTTTTCGCACGCGCTGATGCAAGGCGCCGCCCTTCCCGCCGCCGACCGCGCGCAAGTGATCAAGAACTTGTCCCGCTTCACCGGCTTGTCGGAAGATTACATTGACCGCGCCGACTTGCGCGTCCACGACCAGGAATTCATGAAGGAACTCTTGCGCGGCGAACGCCTCACCGTCGGTCGCTACGACAGCCGCCGCACCGGCCAGGACCGCGATTCTGTCGGCGACACCCCCGACTACGATCCCAGCTACTCCGCCGTGCTCGGCCCGTTCACGGCCACCTTGAACGACTATGTGCGCACGGAACTAAAATTTAAAAGCGATCTCCCTTACGAAATTTTGACCGGCAAAGTTTCACCGTGGGATTTCGGCTCCGCGCGCAACCGCTACCTCGACGTCGCGGAAACTCTGCGCCAAGCCATCACGCACAATCCTTACCTGAAAGTTTTTGTTGCGAACGGCCGTTTTGATTTCGCCACTCCCTATCTCGCGACGAAATACACTTTCGACCACATCGGCCTGCCTCCCAATCTCCGCACCAACGTAAGCATGGGATTCTACGACGCCGGCCACATGATGTACGTCAATCAACCCTCGCTCACGCAACTCAAAAAAGACCTCACCGCTTTCATCAATTCTGCCAAGCCATCATCAACCAATTAAAACGGCTAAAAACGGAAAACTATTTCGCCGCCCGCATTGACAGGGATTTGATATAGAGAATGATGGACTGGATCTGCGCGTCCGTCAGGACGCCTTCGTATGAAGGCATCAACACCTCAGATTTTTGATAGCCATCCACAATCTTGGCCTGCGGTTTCAAAATGGATTCGCGAATGTAAGCCTCATCAGCGACTTCTGGTGCGCCGGAGGCAAATTTACATTCCTTGCCGAACAGCCCAAGAAACGTCGGCCCCACGCGCCCCACCGTCACGCCATCAATCGAATGGCACGCCACACACCCCATTGCTTGATAACAATGCTGTCCTTCCGCCGCCGAAATAACTTCCTGCGCTTTGCCTTGCGGTATCTCCTGTGCAATATTCCAGTGCGTCCAATCCACTTCGGGAAAATCATATCGTTTCAAATCAAGGTCTTCCGATTCCTGCACCGTAAAATAAACATGACCGTCGAACGCTCCGCCCTTTTCATGTGCCAGGCGATAAGTCAAATCCATCTGGTTCACCTTTTTCATCTCCGGCACATAGAGAAATATTGATTTGCGATCCGCCGAAATCAGCGCGCCGCGAATCGGCATGAATTCCTGCCCCGCAGTATTATCCAGTTTATAATGCCCCGAACCATAAGCAGACGTGCGGCGATAATTCCATCGCTCAAGGGTGAAGTTGCCCAGATTGGTCGCGGAAACAGAATCAAGCGGTTCAGCAAACTGCACGAGCAGTCCGTCTTTTGCGCTTCGCGCGTTGGCCGGCTGGCTGCTGGGTTTCCCGGTGTAACGCAACCGCCCGATGCCCGCCCACTCCTTCGCATCCGAACCCCAAATTCTAAAACCCGCGAGATACAAATCTCCGTCGCTGGGCCCAAGTTCGCCCTTGAGCAATGGAAAATCCACCGGCACATCAAGCTCAGACACCGCGCCTTGCGTGGGTTGCGAATTCGAATCGAAAAACGCCACCAGCAGCCGCGGATGAAAATAATCGAGTTGAATCAATCGGCCGTCGAGCGCGCCCAACTTATCGCCGCTCGCCCAGACCTGGCCGGAAGTGCTTTGCGCTGAGCGATACGGAATCCAGCACACCGGCTCGGTCACACTTTGTTTCGGCGGCTGAACTTTTGTGGATGGCAGGAAGCCGTAAAATTTTCCCGGGCGCAGCCAGAGAATCGGCGACGTCGGAATCCAGTTTCCCTGCTGGTCGCTCGCCGTGAGCAAATCCAGTTCGCGATTGTATCCCAGGTAAGGCCCGCGCAACCCGCGCGCCACCACTTCTGCCGAGCGCCCGTCCGGCGCGACCTTGAGCACCGACGCATTATGGATGCCCATGAATTGCCCCTGCTGGCCGCCCTCGGCGATGTAAATGCCACCGTCTTTTGCCACGATCGAATCCATCGCGAAATCGCGCGTCTCCGCCGATTGCGCGAAACAGTTCGCAAAATTTTCGTAGTAATCAATTTCGCCATCGCCATTCAAGTCGCGCAGGCAAACAATTCCATTGCGCGTGAACACGTATAAATTTCCGTCCCGAAAATGAATGCTCTGCGGCTCATGCAATCCCGACGCGATGCGCCGCCACGTCAGCGTGGACAGATCTTTGGTAATTCCGCTCACCTGCCACACGTCGCCATCAAACGTCACGACTGCTGCGCGTCCATCGGGATAAAAACAAAGTGATGATGGACGCACAAGCCGATGCCACGGATTTTCCGTCGGCAACGTCAAACGGTCTATCACGTAGGCATTGGTATCGCCAGCTATCACTCCATGAGTAACGACCGTTTCGGGCCAGCGCGCGGAACCGCCTTTGGCAAAATCCGGCATGGAAAATTTTTCCTTCGATTGAGCTTTTTTCGAAAATTCGACGCAGATCTTTTGCTCAGTCGTGTTCGGTGAAATGGTTAATATAAATACCGTTCCACCGCCGCGCCGCACTGTGTTGACGACAACTCCCGCGGCAGATTTTTCCGTAGTAGCACTTTCCGCATCCGGCCGTGCATAAATTTCAAGTCCCTGCAGAAATGTATCCCCGCCAGTGACGTTCGGCCCAAAGCTGCCTTCAATCACGCGAAACCTATCATACGGTTCCGAGTAATCCGCGAGTGCGATCTGGATGGATTGAGAGTGCGGCGCAATCTGGAAATTTCGCGTGTACCCGCCGCTTGACGAATCGCCGATGGCGGTCAAAAATTCATGCACCGAAATTCCGCCCACAGTGTAATGCAAAACCGCCTTATCACCCACCGTATAAACCCCTTCCCAACGCCCAATCGAAGCCTCAATCGGCCCGCGTCCCAGTTCGCCCGGGTCCAACCCCACCGCGCGCGGATCCTTGAAAGTCAGCTTCCCATTGGCGATACCCGGATAAAAACCCAATGCGGAAAAAGCATCGCCGACTGGCCGGTTCAGGATCGCCTGGCCAATATCATTTTTCTTGCCGAGATTCACGTATGAAATCGGCGCCATGCTGGCAAATTGCAGGCCGTCTCCGTGCCAGACATACGCGAGCCGCAAGAGGTCGGTATCGAAACAAGCATAAGTGTGGTTGCCCAGCGAAAGCACAATGCCGCGCACGGTGAGATTATTTGTCAGCGTGAGATTTGGAACCGCGCGCGCGTCAACGATGGCTTCGAGATACGGAAAATCCGGTTCCCAGAACGTCCCGGCTTTCGGTTCCTCCGCCCGCGCGCAAAAAACAAAAACGCAGAGCAGCCATATCATTCCCGCGCGAAGCTTAAATTTCACTGGCAACCTTTGACCCGCAATCGAGCTTATTTCCATGTTCAACAAATAGAGATTCGCTCAACTGTAATGGAAGCGAGGACAAAAACAAGACTGGTTTATAATTATAAATCACCTTGACGGATGTCACTCCGGTAGCGCACTTTTGCGATTCTTAACTTTTTTATCCAGATGATGCCGCAAATCGAGCCGCACACGACCTCTTCCCCGGTCAACGCCGCGTTGACCCGCGCCCAATGGCTCGTGCTGATGGCCGCATTTTTCGGCTGGTTCTTTGACGGCTGCGAGATCGGGCTTTTCCCATTGATCGGCCGGCCAGCGTTGCAAAATATCCTCGGCTCAACCGCAGGCGGCGATGGCTTGATCGGCCAATGGATCGGCATCATCACCGCGTGTTTTCTCGTGGGCGCGGCGCTGGGTGGCGTCGCGTTTGGCTGGCTGGGCGATCGCATCGGACGCGTCCGCGCGATGTCGCTGAGCATTCTCACTTATTCCATCGTCACCGGTCTGGGATATTTTGCGCAAACGCCGTGGCAGCTTGGCGCGGTGCGGTTCGCCTCAGCCTTGGGCATGGGCGGCCAATGGTCGCTCGGCGTCGCGCTGGTGATGGAATGCTGGCCGGAGAAAAAACGCCCGTGGCTGGCGGGCATAATGGGCGTCGGCTCGAACGCCGGCATGCTGCTCGTGGGCGTGGCCGGTCAACTCCATCCGGTGACGGCAAATTCATGGCGCTGGCTCATGCTGTTGGGCGCATTGCCGGCGTTGCTGGTTTTTTTCATCATGATCGGCGTGCCGGAATCCACGCGCTGGATCGCAACCACCGATGCCAAACGCGTCAATCCGTTGCGCGAAATTTTTTCACCAGGTTTGCGCAAAGTGACTTTGCTGGGAATGACCTTCGCCGCGATTGCGCTGATCGGAACCTGGGGCTCCGTTCAATGGTTGCCGACCTGGGCGGATCAACTCGTGGGCAAAAACAATCCGGCGGCGAAGGCGCACACGCAAGTCCTACTCTCATTCGGCGCGATTGCCGGCGCGTGGATCGCGCCGTGGCTCGGCTCAAAATTTGGGCGCCGCTGGGCTTATTTTGTACTGTGTTTTTTGTCGGTCGTGTCGTGCGCCGTTTTGTTTCGGGGCGTAACGGAATTCAATGCGCTGTTTCTGGTAATGGCGTTCGTGGTGGGAGCGATCACGGCGGCGTTCTACAGTTGGTTCCCGCTTTATTTTCCCGAATTATTTCCAACGCGGGTCCGCGCGACTGGGCAGGGTTTTTGTTATAACTTTGGACGCATCCTCGCCGCCGCCGGCGCGCTGACGCAGGGACAACTGGTCAATTATTTTCATGGCAGTTACGCGCAAGCCGGTTCCATCGTCACGCTGATTTATCTTTTGGGAATGGTGCTGATCTGGTTCGCGCCGGAAACTAAAGGCAAAACTTTGCCTACCTAAAATTTTGCCGTGAACCACAAAACTGACATCCGCGCCGTCGAGACCGCGCTCTATTTTCTTCCCGTCAAAACCCGCGTGCCGCTCAAGTTCGGTACTGAGACGCTCGAAGAAGTGACCTGCGCGCGCGTGCGCGTCGTCGTGACCGACCGCAACGGCAAAACCGCTGCCGGTTGGGGTGAAACGCCGTTGAGCGTGCAATGGGTTTGGCCGAGTCCCCTGCCCTATGCCGAACGCCTTTCCACATTGAAAAACTTTTGTATCTCGCTCGCCGAAGCAATCGCGAGCTTTGATTTTTCGGGGCATCCACTCGAAGTGGGAATCGAATTTCAAGAAAGCGTCCTGCGCGAACTATTGCAAAAAACCAATCAGTCGCGCGCCCGTGATGCCGCCATGCCTTGGCTGGCCGCGCTCGTGTGTTTATCGGCATTCGATCTGGCATTGCACGACGCGTTCGGGCAGTTGCATCAACGCCTGGTCTTCTCCACTTTGAATGCCGAATTTCTGAATCATGATCTCGGCAAATTTCTCGATCCCGCTACTGAAAAAGTTTCTTTCGCGAAAAAATATCCTGAAAATTTTCTTCTGTCGAAAAGGCGCGAGCAGCTCGCGGCATGGCATTTGGTGGGTGGTCTGGATCCATTGACCGCCGCCGATTTAACCGGCGCTGAACCAAACGATGGCTATCCGGTTTTGCTCGCGGATTGGATTCGCACCGACGGACTCACCTGCTTAAAGGTCAAACTGCGCGGCAACGACGCGCTATGGGATTTCACCCGGCTCGCTAAGGTTGGAAAAATTGGTTTGGCCAATGGCGCGCAGTGGTTCACCGCGGACTTTAATTGCACCGTGCGCGAACCGGATTATGTGAATGAAATTTTGGATCGCCTGCAAAAAGACGAACCACAATGTCATGCGCGCATCCTCTACGTCGAGCAACCATTTCCTTACGAGTTGGAACACGACCGCATTGATGTGCGAAGCGTCGCCGCCCGCAAGCCGCTCTTCCTCGACGAAAGTGCGCATGATTGGCGCATGGTAAGATTAGGCCGCGAATTGGGCTGGACCGGCGTGGCGTTGAAAACTTGCAAGACACTCAGTGGTGCTTTGCTGGCGGCCTGCTGGGCGCAAGCGCACGGCATGTCGCTCATGGTGCAGGACCTCACCAATCCCATGCTCGCGCAGATTCCACACGTTCTCCTCGCGGCACATGTCAACACCATCATGGGCGTCGAAACCAACGGCATGCAATTCTACCCGGAAGCCTCAACGCCCGAAGCCGCGGTGCATCCGGGAATTTATCGGCGTCGCAATGGCGAAGTGAACCTGGCCAGTATTCACGGCGCGGGATTTGGTTATCGGCTCGACGAGATCAAGCGCATGCTTCCCGAACCCGTTGCGCGGTTTTGATGGATCAATGTGCCGTGGCAAAATCAGGTTCGGATTTTTCCGCGTGCGAAATATCCACCGGCGGCGCGTTGCTCGCTTTAATGTTGACCTGATGTTCCCGCCGGTCGTCCACCAATGGAAGTGTGCCACCTTCGACACGTTGTCCATCCACCGTTACTTGTGCGCCTTCTTCCAACATCTCTGAAGCTTGTTCAACCGAGATGTGATACATCGTTTCGCGATAGCGATAATGCACTTTGAAAGTGCGCCAATTCCCCGGCAAGCGCGGCTGCACACGCAGTTGTTTGCCCTCAAGGGTGATGCCCAGCAGCGATTCAATCACGAGCCGATACATCCAGCCCGCGGAACCGGTGTACCACGTCCAACCGCCGCGCCCGACATACGGGTTTACCGCATAGACATCCGCGGCGACCACGTAAGGCTCGACTTTGTAAGTCGCCACTTGCGCCGGAGTGCGCGCGTGATTGATCGGGTTGAGCAGCGAAAATAAATCCCACGCCAAATCCGCTTCGCCTAGTTTCGCAAACGCCATCACCGTCCAGATCGCCGCATGCGTGTACTGGCCGCCGTTTTCGCGAACGCCCGGCACGTACCCCTTGATGTAACCCGGGTTGTCTTTCGATTTGTCGAACGGCGGATCGAACAGTTGGATAAGCCTCGCATCGCGTCGGACCAGTCTTTTCTCCACCGCGCGCATGGCGATGCGCGAGCGCTCGGGATCGCCCGCGCCCGTGATGACCGACCAACTCTGCGGCAGCGAATCAATCTGGCATTCTGTGTTTGTTTGGGAACCGACAGGCTCGCCATTGTCAAAATACGCGCGGCGATACCATTGGCCGTCCCACGCGTTTTCCTCGATATTCTGGCGAAGCATTTGCGCCTGATTGAGACAGCGCGCGACGAACGCCGTGTCGCCACGGCTCCGCGCAATTTCAGCAAACTCAACTAAAATTTCGTACAGAAAAAACGCGAGCCAGACACTTTCGCCCCGTCCATGTTCGCCGATCAGGTTAAAACCATCGTTCCAATCGCCGCAGCCGATGAGCGGTAATCCATGCGCGCCGAACTTGAGGCCATTCTCGATCGCGCGGACGCAATGATCATAGATCGTGGCGGATTCCTCGGAGCGCGTGGGCAGGTCGTAATAACTTTCCTCCTCGGGCTTAAGCGCGCGACCTTCGATGAAGTTGACTTTTTCATCCAGCACGCCCGTGTCGTTAAGCGCATTGACATAACGGCACGTCGCGTACGGCAGCCAAAGATAATCGTCCGAAAAATGCGTGCGCACGCCGCGGCCGGAAGGCGGATGCCACCAATGCTGCACGTCGCCCTGGCGAAATTGATGCGCCGCGGCGAGCAGAATTTGATCGCGCAAACGCCCCGGCTCGGAATGCACCAGAGCCATCGCATCCTGAAGTTGATCGCGAAAGCCGAATGCGCCGCCGGACTGATAAAACCCGGTGCGACCCCACAAACGCGCGCTCAGCGTTTGATACATGAGCCAGCCGTTGGCGAGGAAGTTGGTCGAAAGGTCGGGAGTCTCGATTTGCACAGAGCCGAGCGTGCGCTGCCATTCGGCGCGGACTTCGTCAAGGGCCTGGCGTCCGGCGTCGGGTTTGCGAAAACGCTGAATGACGGAACGCGCTTCAAAAAGATCGCGTCCCGCGCCGAGGCGGAAAGTGATTTCGCGCTCGTTCTTCGCCGGCAAATCAAGGCGCACTTGCAATGCCGCGCATGGGTCCAGGCCCGCGCCGGTTTTTCCCGACAGCCGGGTTTTTCTCAGGGCGGCGGGATTGGCAAGCGAACCGTTGCGCCCGATGAATTCGCGCCGGTCCCCGGTCAGGCCGCGTCCGGCATAATTAATATCCACAAATACGACGCGGTCGGTGAATTCAGTGTTGTAACGATTGCGCGCGACGAGCGCACCGGTTTCGGAATCAAGTTCGGTCTGCACGTGCAGAAGCGACTTCGAGCGCAGGTCACCGAGCACCCATTCCCAATAACCAAAAACTGAAAGATGGCGCGGACGGTCGGAAAGATTGCGCAGTTTGACCGTGGTAAATTTTACCGGCGCATCCTTCGCGACATAGACCCACGTCTCCGATGCGATGCCGTTTTCAATATGCTCAAAAACCGTGTAGCCGAATCCATGCCGAACCGAATAAGGCGTGCTGCCGCGCGCGGGCAATGGAGTCGGCGACCAAAACTCGCCGGTTTCATCATCGCGAATATAAAAAGCTTCGCCGGAAATGTCCGTCACCGGATCATTGTTCCAGGGCGTAAGACGAAATTCGTGGCTGTTTTCAAGCCAGGTGTACGAACTGCCCGTCTCCGAGACAAGCGTGCCGAAACGTGGATTAGCCAACACATTCACCCACGGCGCAGGCGTCATGAAATTAGCCGCGCCGCTTTCCGCAACCGGTTTATCCGCACGTCGCATTGAAAATTTCCACGGTGAAGGATTTTTGCGCGGGGCGTTTGTCACCGGCGCGCCGACGAGATTAATAATATATTCCCGGCCGTCGGAGGCGAAACCACCGAGGCCATTAAAGTAAACCAAATCCTGTTGCGGCAACAAAACCGCCGGATCGCGATGGCGCGCAGGTGCGGTTTCAAGATCAGGAATTTCAGTTTCGCGCACGTCACGCCGTTGAAGCTGTTCGTCCAGCGTGCCTTTCTCATCCGTCAAAATAATGCGGGCGGCTGATTGCATGAGGATGCGATCTTCGGCGGGAATTTGTTCGAGGCGTTTGATAAAAATACCACCGGGCTTGTCGAGCAACTGGGCTTCGCTGCTGGAAGAAACCAGGCCGACAATGGTGTCCTGCAAGGATTGACGATAGACGGATGAGTCTTCATTGAGGATGACCAACTCAACCGGCAGTCCTTTCAATCGCCAATAGGCATGCGCCTGGACCATGCGGCGCACCAGGTCCATCTTTTGCGGATCGGTAATGCGCAGGAGCACGATCGGCGCATCGCCGGAAACGCCATAACTCCACAAGCCGCTTTGCCCCCGGCGATTGCTGACGAGCACGTTCGTCGGCGCGCGCCGCGCGGAATTGGCATACACCAGCGCCCCGGCCATGCGCGCATAAAGTTGCGCGTCGGCTTCGGTGGCATCAATCTGCCGCAAGCTGACCTGGCTATGGGTCCACGCAAGATCGAAAAGCCGGTCCGTCATGCGCGGGTTGTGATACTTCTCGATTTGCGTCAGCGCGGTTTCGCGATTCTCAGTGATGCCCATCACAATTTCTATCTGAACGCTTTCCTGCGCGGGAATCGTCACGACGCGGCGGATGGACACAATCGGGTCGAGCACCGAGCCGACGCTGTTCGAAAGCGGTGCGATTTCCTGCATCGCGGCGGGAAAATTCAGGTTGCGCCCGCGCCCCGTGAATTTTGCGCGATCGGTTTCGTAAGTCACTTCACCGGCGTCGCCGCCGGTCACGGCGACAAGATGAAACATCCACGGCGGACGCTCGCCCTCGGCGCGCGCGCGTCGCGTGCACAGCAACGCCGGATGCGTGGGAATATATTCCGTTTGCACGAACAGATTGCCGAACGCGGGATGCGCGGCGTCCGCGGCGGCTGGAGCGAGCACCACTTCCGCGTACGTGGTGAGTTCAATCGTGCGCGGAATATTGGAATGGTTCGTGAGCGTGATGCGGCGCAATTCAACATCGTCCTCGGGCGAAATGCTGATTTCAACGTGACTCTCGAACACGCCGTGACGCTGTTTAAATTCCGCGCGCGCCTGTGTAAAAATGGCCTCGTAGAGTTTTCCCAATTCACGCGCGGGCTGGTAGGTCATGGACCAAAACTCGCCGGACGTGACATCGCGCAAGTAACAAAAACTTCCCCAGCAATCGCGCGTGGCATCCTCGCGCCAGCGAGTGATGGCAAGGTTTTGCCAGCGGCTGTAGCCACCGCCGGAATTGCTAATGACCACATGATAACGGCCATTGGAAAGCAGGTGAACTTCGGGCGTGGGCGTATTCGGCGTGGTGAAGACGCGCATGACGCCTTCGCCTTCGTTCAACAAACCGCGCGCTTCGGCGAATTCAACATCATCTGACGAAAGCGTGGTGACGGTCTTGGGCACGCGCTCCTGCAATAACAATTCGCTCGCCTTGAACGGCGGATGCGCAAGAAAGCGCCGCTGCATCGGGCGGTCAAGCAGCAAAAACGCGAATGACAACAAACTCATGCCCTGGTGATGCACCATGAACGAGCGGATGGTGACGCTGGTTTCATTGGGCGGCAAACGCGATGGCGTAAAATCAATCGCCTCGTAAAAACCGTATTCGCCCATGCGCCCCTCGGCGGCGAGACGCTCGAGATTTTCACAAGCCGCCCTCGGGTCCACCATGAGCGCCATTACCGATGCGTAGGGCGCGACCACCAGATCTTCAGCCAGCCCGCGCTTGAAACCAAGCCCCGGAATGCCGAAGGCGCGATACTGATAATTCAATTCAAGATCGGTCAAATTGTAGCCGGATTCGGAAAAGCCCCAGGCCGTGCCGCGCGTGCGGCCATAATCAATCTGCGCATCCACCGCGGCGCGATAGGTCCGGTCAATCAGCGTGTTGTCATAGGTGGGCATAACGAGCAGCGGCATGAGATACTCGAACATCGAACCGCTCCACGAGACGAGCACCGGCTCGCCTTTCGAGCACGCCAGCAAGCGGCCCAGCGTGAACCAATGGCGTTGCGGCACCTGGCCTTGTGCGATCGCGACGTAACTGCCGAGACGCGCTTCGGACGCCAGCAAATCGTAAAAGCTTGGATCGCGCCGGCGTTCGGTGACGTTATAACCGATGGTGAAAAGCTCGCGCGTCGTGTCGAAAAGAAAACTGACATCCATGTTCGCGAGACCGGTAATGCGGCGCGAAAGCTCTTCCAGTTCGCGAAGGCGGGCCTCGGCCCGTTGCGCGCCCTCCTGCACGGCGAGGAATAAATCATTCCGCCACAATTCGGATTTATCTTCGCCCGTGCCATTATGCGCAAAGGCCGGCAAGTCCGCCAGTGTGTGGCCAAACGATTCCACGATTTCCGCGAACTCGCTCAGCGTCTGGATTTTTTGCAGGCGGTCAAGTTGCTCACTGAGCGGCGAAGGCGCTTCCGGTTCCCAATCCAGTCCATTCGGCGGGCGAACGCGGGCAGTGCCGAGCTGATTTTTCAGCGCTTCCAGGCTTGGCAGCCACGGCGCGAGAAACAGCAAATCGTCCAGGTGGCCCTTGCTGTCGCGCGCAAATGCCTGCGTCCACGACTTCACTTCGTCCGTTTGATTTTCAAAAGCGCCGGCAAGTTGAGGCGCTTCATTCACCAGGCGTTGGAGCAATGCGTATGCAGTGGAAAGGTCTGAAGGCGGATTCTCCAGGTCGCGTTCGATGGCCGACATTTGCGGAGTTTCGCCCCCGACTTCGCGCAACAAACCAAGCGTATCGCGCAAGCCGGCAAAAACTTGTTTGCTGAGGATGGGACCATCGCTCAATTCCGCGAGGCCGGAACTCAGAATGAAAAGGTGCCCGGCCAGATTGCCGCTATCCACCGTTGAAATATAATTTGGCAGCAGCGGCTTGAGCGTCCGGGTGTCGTACCAATTATAAAAATGACCGCGATAACGCTCCATGCGTTCCAGCGTGGCAAGAGTTTTCTGCGTGCGATCCATCAACGTGCCGGCGGCGATGTAACCGAAATCGTACGCGGTCAGATTCGCCAGCAGGGCAAGGCCAATGTTTGTCGGCGAAGTGCGGCAGGCGATGGCCGGTTTCGGGTGCTCCTGAAAGTTGTCTGGCGGCAGCCAGTTCTCTTGCTCAGTGATGAACGTCTCAAAGTACCGCCAGGTGCGTCGCGCGCTGCGGCGGAGAAAAGAATTTTGTTCGGCCGTCAATTCCGGTTTGAGATGAACAATCGGCTGGCTGATCCACCACGCGATGGCGGGCGCGGCCAACCAGAGCAAAAGAAACGGAGCCGCGTTAAAAAGTTGATCGGGTTGAGTAAAGACCAGCGCCAGCAATGCCGCGAACGCGATGGCGGGAGCGATCCACATGGTTGCGTAAAAACTTTGGAGGTCCGTGCGGGCGTTGCGCTCGGCGTCGCTGGAAGTCTGCCATTGCAACAGGCGTTTGCGGGTGAAGAGCAGCCGCGCCAGCGTGCGGCAAATAGCGTCCAGGCTGACGAAGGCATCGTAAGGCAAAAACGCCAGCGTGAGCGCAAGCTGGCCCACCTGTTTCGCGAAGGATTTTCCGGTCGTCCGAAAGTGCATGAGCCACGGCCATTCGGAAGGCTTGCGCACGAATTCGGCCAGGACGGGCAGCAACCCCGGCAAAACGATGATGCCCAGGACGAGCAGCGAACCCGCGCTGCCGAATTGAGGCACAAAAATCCACGAGAAGAGCAGCAGCAAAGCGAGCGCGGCGGGGACCAGGCTCCGGCGAAGGTTATCGAAAATCTTCCATTGCGAAAGGCTCGTGAGCGGGTTCGCGATGTTTCGCGCGTCGGGACCGGGAACGCGCGGCAAGAGCCATTGGGCGATTTGCCAGTCACCGCGAATCCAGCGGTGGCGGCGATTGATGTCGGCATTGTAACGCGACGGATGTTCTTCGTAAAATTCGACGTCGCTGATCAAAGCCGAGCGCGCGTGCAAGGATTCAATCAGGTCGTGGCTAAGAATCGTGTTCTCAGGAAAGCGTCCGTGAACGGCGCGCTCAAAAGCGTCCACATCATAAATACCTTTGCCGATAAACGAACCCTCGCCAAAAACGTCCTGATACACATCCGACACTTCGCGCGTGTAGGGATCAATGCCCGCATCGCCGGCGAACAGGCGCACAAACCATGAGCGGCTCGCGCTGGGCAAACTCACGCCGACTCGCGGTTGCAGGATGCTGTAGCCTTCGGAAACGATGCCCGTTTCGGAATTGAACTGTGGACGATTCAGCGGATGCGCGATGGTGCCGACGAGTTGCCAGGCGGCATCGCGGGGAAGTTGAGTATCGGTATCCAGCGTGATGACGAACTTGACGCTGTTCAGGAGCGAAGTATCGCCCACGATTTTGGAGAATGAACTTGGCGCGCCGCCTCGAAGAATGGCGTTGAAATCAGCAAGCTTGCCGCGCTTGCGTTCATAACCCATCCAGACTTTTTCCGATTCGTTCCACTGGCGCGGACGATGGAACAGGAAAAAAATATTCGGGCGGTCCGACTCATATTTCTTATTTAATATGTTGATGCCCTCGCTGGCCTGTTCGAGCAAAGCGGCATCGTTGGGCGTCGTCTCGGCGGGAGAATCGCGGAAGTCGGTAAGCAGCGCGAAGTAAAGATTGTTATCGCGATTGGCGAGGTAATGGATTTCAACCGTCTCCAGCAAACGATCAATGCCGGTCGCGCTGTCGAGCATGGTGGGCACGACGACCATCGTGCGGCATTGCGCGGTGATGCCTTTGGAAAAGTCCAGCCGCGGCAATCGCTGGGGCTTGACGAGGCAAGTGGACAGCCAGTTCATCAGCGAAACCGCCATCTGGCTCATGCAAAGCAGCGTGGCCAGCGCGAGGAAAACCAATTCGCCGCCGTGGATGCCGAGGTTCCGCGCGTGGCGGCCGATGAGGATGGTCGCCGGAACCATGATGATCGCCATGCCACCGGCATAAAAGGAGAGCGGAAATTTGCGGATGGTTTTATCCATCAATGCGCGCCACGGCCAGGAAACTCCGGCGGATTTTTCGAGCACTTGCTGGCCCTTATCAATCAGGAAATACCCGACGTGCGCCGTGCGATCCGCCGAGCTTTTCTCGCTCGAGTTTTGTTCGGCGAGTTCAATAGCTTTCCACGCGACATCGTTCTCGGAAATTTTGCTGAAACGCGCGATTTGCTCGACGGCGTGGCGATAGCGGTCGCGTGTGGCAAAATCCATCGTTTTGTAAACACGGGCCGGGTCGTTGCACAGCGTCTGGTCCACTAGGCTCAGGCTCTCGACAAAATCGCGCCAGTCAGTCGCTCCGATGAACCGCAGGCTCGCGATGGTATGACTGATGGAAACCTGGTCGGCCGCTTGATTCTGGCTTTCGGCCAGGATGCGTTGCTCGACCGAAAACCCGTTTTCGGCGAGGCGTTGCTCAAGCCAGTTGCGGGCGAAATGCACGGCGGGATCGAGCCGGGCGATGCGTTGGCAAAATTCCGCGACGAACGCGCTGGAGAGTGGAAGCTTCGCGCGGGCCATGTCCGCGATGACGACAATGAGATTGGAAGGATCCGTTTCGGCGACGGTTTGCAGGCGATCTGCCCAATAATCAGCGAGGTCGCGATCCTGCCGGTCAGCTTTCAAATGAACCGTGATGCGGCGAAGATTCTCGATGAGGCCCAGGCGCAGCATGATCGGAACCGCCCACAGTTCGCCAAGATTCAGCGGCGTGACGGTTTGATAGGCCCCGACAAAGGCGCTAAGATGCTCGACATCAATTTGCGCGTCCACGTGCGCGATCAATTCCAGCACCAGATCAAATACTCTCGGCAGTCCGGCGGACGCGCCGCTGGAAAGCCGGGGCAATTCGCGGCTGTAACCCCGCGGCAAATGGCGCCGCGCCATCTGGATCTGTTCCTCGATCAGATAAAAATTGTCGAGCAGCCATTCCGCCGCCGGCGTGACCCGGCGTTGTTTGTCCACAGTCAGCGTGGTGCGATTGAAGGCTTGAAGAATTTTCTCGTTGGCGTCAAGACGGCGCAGCAACCGATTGGAACCTTCTTTGACGCCCAACTTATGTTGTTCGGCCGTATTTTTGCCGTGATGAATAAGTTGTTCGACCGTGAAAAGTTCGGCGCGCAAAGGACCTTCCGCAGAGTCCATGTGAGATGGAAACCACTTGGCAATCTTTGCGAGCCACTTTTCCGGGTTCGACCGTCGTTCAAAAGCGTCATTAACCATAGAAGAACTGCTTCGGCAACCTTCCCGCTGGCCGTGGTTCTTGTTAAGCACAGAAATTGCCAAGGTTGGAGAACGTGGCCGATGACGCAAAAGCTAGTGTTTTGCAATGATTTAACCTCATTTCAGAAACGGAAGAGTCATCGGGATTTTGCAATTTGCAATAACAGGCAGGTGATTAATTGCAAATTGTGACAAAACAGGCCTCCATTTGGCGCAAAAAAATTCGCAACCTATTGAATTCCAAATGAACAGCGGATTTCTTAAGGACGGTATGTTTCTAGCGAAGCTTTTTACGGAAACAAACAGGCAGCCGTCACTCGACATAGTTACGAACGCCACCAACCGACTTGATTAAAAATATGCCGATCGAATACGCCATAGATTTCAAACGCGCCAAAGTTCCCTACCCTAAACCTTTGCCGGTTTCGAATTTAATCAACGCCGCTTCCGCTCTCGACACAGCGGAAGACACGAGCCCCGTCGAGACTCACACCGAACGGCAAAAGTATGACGGCAACACGGCATTTAGACTGTATCTGCGCGAGGTCGGCCAAACAAAATTGTTAACACCGGAGGAAGAAGTAAAATTAGCCTTGCGCATCAAAAAAGGCGACAAGCGCGCGCGCGAACAAATGATCAAGGCGAATCTGCGCCTCGTCGTGAAGATTGCCCGCGGCTACGAAGGTTGCGGCATGCCGTTGCTGGACTTGATCAGCGAAGGCAATGTCGGCCTGATGCGCGCGGTCGAGCGCTTCGATCCCAACAAGGGCGCCAAACTTTCGACTTACAGCACCTGGTGGATCAAGCACGCCATCAAGCGCGCGCTCGCCAATCAGTCCAAAACGATCCGCCTGCCAGTGCACGTCGTCGAAAAGATTTTCCGCATGCGCCAGGCGACGACGGAATTACAAAGCGTCCTTGGCCGCGAACCGACCGATCAGGAGCTGGCGGACGAACTGGGTTACAGCGCGAAGAAAATTGCACAATATCGTCTCGCGTCCAATCAGCCGGCCTCGCTCGAAGCGCCGCTGGGCGACGAACGGGATTCCAAGCGCATCGCCGATACGGTCAGCGATGAAAATGCGTTTTCACCCTATCAACATCTTGAGGAAAAGACTAATACCAGCATGGTCCGCGAATTGATTTCAAAACTTGCCCCGCGCGAATTGGAAATCCTGCGGCACCGGTTCGGCCTGGATGGCGAACCCGAAAAAACTCTGGACGAGATGGGCCAAAAATTCGGCCTTACCCGTGAACGCATTCGCCAATTACAAAATGGCGCCCTCCTGAAACTCCGCAAGAGTGTGGAGAAGCTTGAGATGTTCGGCGTGGCTGCCTAAACGGGCAGAATTAATTTAGGCATTAAATCCGTGGCTTACTTCAGCCACGGATTTAATTTGTACCGATCCCCCATTCTCCACCATGTCGAACGTACATAAAAAAACCATCTGCCGGGCGAAGTTTTGATTCGCTCGGCAGACGGCGTCGCCCGGTTTTGGCGCTTTCAGCGTGTCGTGATCGCCGGGGTGGCTGTGCTCGCTTTGCGGCGGCGCAGGATCCGGCGCGGTGTTTTCAACCAGGCGTAGTGACAGTCTTCGCAATAATATTTGTGCTTCATCACGTGCAGGGCGACCAGGGCTTGGCGCGCCAGCGTGGGGATGATGTTCTTACGCGTCAGGTCAGGATATTGCACGCGAGATGAATCGCAGGACGGACAGCGCACAGCGTTGCGCATCACGTCGGCAGCCGGACGGCGG
Source organism: Verrucomicrobiia bacterium (assembly GCA_036268055.1). Lineage (NCBI taxonomy): Bacteria > Pseudomonadati > Verrucomicrobiota > Verrucomicrobiia > Verrucomicrobiia bacterium. The sequence goes on from DATAUW010000027.1 coordinate 20,263, forward strand.
GCCAGGATCGTTTCAGCGCGCTCCAGCAACTGCGACGGCACTTGAACATGATAACCCGCCTTCGGTTCAACCATGAACCAATACCGTTGAAGATTGGTCTCATCCTTCACTTCAGCGGGCATGTCTTCTTGAAGCAGAATGGACTTTAAACTTTCGGCATCCGCCTTGTCGTCGAACGTGGCGATCGTCAGGAAGTTATTCAAACTGGTTCCGGTTTTCATATTTTTACTTTCTTTTAAGGCCCGCGCATTTTGGCCGGCCCGGTTGCTGAATTATAATCAGCTTTGGATGTGCCAATCTCGTGGACATGTGAAATCCCCTTGATTTTGTTGGGTTTAGCCAGGACATCGGCCACCTGTTCCCGTTCGTCCAAACAATTTGCGCCGGAACTTGCCGCAATCTGCCGCGCCGCAATATTTCTCCGTTGTTTTAATTAACCACAAAAAGAAAACATTCCTTTCTCGCTGTTGCGCAAAAGGAATGTTTTTAACAATTCGATGCCACCGGGAGTTATTGCGTTTGTCCCGTTGAATTTGAAAACGGCACATTGAGCGGCGTAGCGTGAACTTCTAATTGGTTATCCACTTTATCAGCCGATACCACCTTTGCCGCCGCTTCGCCGATCAAGCGCTTTTCCTCCGCCGTATCCACCGGACCGGACAATGTCACCTTGCCGTCCACGGTAACGATTTTAATATTCCTGGCGTCCGTTGAAACGATGCCGTTGTTGGTCATGATGAACTCATGAATCTGGCGTGAGATTTCGTCATCCGACAGGTCGGGGCGGGGCGCGGGCTGCTGGTCGCGAGTGCGAACATTTTGCGCATTGAGATCCATATCCCGCGTGAGAAAATAAGGCTGAACATGGTAGTTATCATATATGTCGCCAATGGACGCGGGTTCAAGCGCGTAACCCCATTCGGAGGCTTTGAAATGCGGCGATGCTCTGAATACTTCGCTGGAAGTTTCGAGGGCAAGACTCGTGTGGTCTGAATTCCAATGGAAAGCCGTAGGTGGCACTGCGCGAAAGGTTTCATCAATGCCAAGAAAACCGCCGGTGGCGAGCACTACTTCCACGATGCGACCGTCATGCAAATCGAGCACGTAATCATTGATCTTGCCCAGGCGTTCATCCAGGGAATTCATCGCTGTCGTGCCGGTCAAACGAGTCGCGCGCGCGATATATCCCAATTCCGGCAAGGGAGCCGGGCGATCCGATGAATAATAGTTTTCCACTCCATGAGTGGAGGCCGTGCCCAGCGCGGGTTGCTGGTCATGGACAAAATAAGGCGCCACTCCAAAACGCTGATAGGTTTCGCGAATCTCGACATATTGGGTCGCTTCGTTCCACTGCGATAAGTTGAACTCAGGCGAATTTCTCAGGACATTTGCATCGCCGTCGAAACGCAATGCCCCGCGTGTGCGGTCCGAGGCAAAACTCGACGGCGGCACGGCGACAAGTTTTTGGTCCATTCCCAATGCGCCATTGGGAGCAATGATCACTTCGGCCACGCGGCCATTTTGCAGGTCCAACGCCAGTTCTTTCACCCGGCCAAGCTTTTGATCTTTTTCATCCACGATCTCGCGGCCGATGATTTCTTTGGCGCGCCGCAAATCACCAAGCGATTCCGTCGGAACGCTGCGTTGAGCCGCCGCCACATCGCGATCACGCAATACCGGATCATTGGCATCCGCCTCATCCGTTCGCGCGGAAACGGTGGCGCAACAAAGCGCTGTGGCGCTTATAAAAATCAAAAGTTTTGTTCTCACGGCATGGCCTTTCTCAAGTGCGTTTGTTTAATTTCAAACCGCAGTATAATCGAAGCTTGGAGCATGCCCGCGAAGCGGATAAGCGGAGCGGGATGCAAACCAGCAAGTTACAATGAACCTGTCAAATTTCGTCTTCGGCAATTTGCAAAATGAAATTGCCCGCCGTGCAAGTTGCAGCCACGCCCCTCTCCTGTAGGACATTTACCGACGCGAAAATCAGTTGAAATAGACTTCCATCGCGCGCGCGGCGTTTGGTAATTTGACAACGTGCAGATAGATAACGCAGTCCGGCCCTTGCCACTGCGCGCTTTACAAAATTGGCTGATTGAGAAGCGCGCCGGTCTGAACGTCTCTCGCCGCGCAACACACCTCAAACTCCTCCTGCTGGTATTGATTCTCATCCCCTGTCTTTCTCACGGCCAGACATTGAAGCCGGAGGAAATTTATCAAAGAATTTTACCCACGGTGATGACCTTGCACGTGCAGAATGCGCGCGGAGAAAATTATATTGGAACCGCTTTTCTTGCGTTGGATAAAAATGTGGCGGTCACGGCCTGGCACGTCGTCAGCGATGCCGCCAAGGTCACGGCTAAATTTTCTGACGGTCGCGTGGTGAATGTTCAGCAGTTGATTGACAAGGACGAGGAGCATGACATCGCCTTGATCCGGCTCGATGGCGCGAATCGTCCCGAGGCAACTTTATCGGTGGCAGACCCGGCGGTGGGTTCGCGAGCTTACGTCATCGGCGCGCCCAAAGGATTTGATTTCAGCATCACCGACGGATTGGTCAGCCAGCTCCAAACCATCCACGGTTCAGAGCAATATCAAGTCTCCTGCCCCATCTCCGGCGGCAATAGCGGCGGTCCGGTGGTCAATGAGCGCGGTGAAGTTTTGGGCGTGGCCGCCTGGACGCAAAAGGACGCACAGAACTTGAGTTTCGCCATTCCCGCGAGTTTTCTTACCCATCTCAATCCGCATCACACTCCGACGCCATGGAGCGCCGTCGCCGCTGCCAGTGGCAAAATCTCCTTGCTCTCCGCGCAATCTGTTAACACGAGCGAACCCCAGCGCGACATCGCCGATCTGAAACATTTCCTCAACAACTCCGCCGGCGAACGTGTCACCATCACCGTTACCAAAGGTGACGGTGAGAAAAAATTCGACGTCGTCCTGCCGAAAAATTTCGCCCGCTAAATTGACGGAAGCGCAAGCCGCCTATTTGCGGCGTGCAATGCAGAATCCGAGCAAAGCCCCGACCGCAATCGCGAGCCCAACTGCTTGCATCGGTTTTTCCCGGATATACTCCGTCGTCTGTTTCGCCGCCTCGACCGCTTTTTCTTCGACGTAATCAATGGATTCCCGGGCATCGTCCAACAACTCGGACAATTTCCCGTGGGCTTCCGACACTTTGGAATCCGTGATGTGCGACGTCGCTGCGAGCAAAGACTTCGCATGCTCTTTCACCTTTTCGTGGTGATGCGCTCTGGAATGTGAAACCGTTGAATTTCTTTTCATGGTTTTTGATTTAGCAAACACTATGCCGGAAGATGTTTTTGAGTCCCTCGTTAGTTCAGACCCAATCAAATTCGCTCGCCGCTAAAATAATCGCGCGTTTCCATGAAAAAATGCCTCCATGAATGAGAATGACAATCCGTTAATTGAAATTATTCCTTCTGAAGCGATGCCGATAATAGAAAGACCCTCGCGAATTGCATGAAGTTTCAATCTTGGTTCGCAGTATGCCTAAATGACCAACCGCGAAAACCCGGCCGCTGCGGGAGATATATTAACCAAAATGTAGCTGAGAGCTGAATTTTAAGTGCGATGAACAACAAAACGTGAATCGAAAAAATGGCGACCACCGGCAACTTGATCGAATTCGATCAAAACAGGCTCGTCATAAGCTGGACTCCGATAAATATAAAGCCGAGAATTAGAAAAACGCACTTTGCCACAAAAAATAAAAACGCGGGCCGGTCCAGTTCGCGTGGCACTAATATTTCACCCTCGATCGAGCCGGTCGTTCTCCAGAGTTTTTCCTCCTCGCGCCGGATGAAATTTTTTAGAACCAAAGCGCCGATCATGCTTTGAAGATAGCGAATGGCGGAGAGAGAGGGATTCGAACCCTCGGAAGGATTATTACATGCTTTTTCGTTTCTTTTCATTCTTTTACATTGGCCTTTATTCGTATTTGTTTGCTTTGATTTTTTTCGGAAGGTACATTGAGGTACAGTCCAAATGGCTAGCCTTTACAAACGAAGCAATTCTAAATTTTGGTGGTTGAAATTCCGCAATCCGGAGACGGATGCGATTGAACAAATCTCTACCGGCTTTAATACCGGCGATGCGCGGCAATATCTTAAAGCCGTCCAGATGCGGAACGAGTATGCCGTTAAAGAAACAAACTCCGCCAAGGCCAATGCCCTCAACCCGTTTTCCAAATGGGCTCCTGATTATATCAAAACCACCCACGCCAATTCGCCGGGAACGCTCAAGCGTTATTTGAGCACTTGGAACCTTCTGGCGGCTTATTTTTCCGCACTGAAAATAACCGCACCGGCTCAGGTTCGCCGGTCGCATTGTTTGGAGTATGTGACGTGGCGTTCCGACGTTCGCCATTTGAACAATTCCCAAACCGAAAAGGGAAAGCACGTGGGCCGAAACACGATCATTCTCGAATTGCGTGTGCTCCACAAAATCATGCAGGAGGCAGTTAACCGGGAGTTTATTATCGCCAATCCCGCGAGCCGGCTCGGACTGAAAAAAGATCCCTCGCGCGTGAAAGACGAAATTTCTGACGAACAGTTTGCCTTGATCGAGGACGAAGTTAAACGCCGCCTGCGCACCGCCGACACGCCAAAACAAAAATTGGTTGCCGATTACCTTTTCGTGTCCTGGGAAATCGCCCGGCTTCAAGGCATCCGCCTGAAGGAAACTCACATTCGCCTCGACCGTATTAACTTCGCTCACGGCAGCCTGCCCATAAAAGCCAAAGGTAATAAATTTGAAGACGTTCCAATCAATCCCAACCTGCTTCCCTTTCTCCACCAGCTTAAAAAAGACGGCCGCACTTACACTTATGAGATGCCGAAACACCCGGCCCAGCCGTGGTTTAAAGTTTTCAAACGGTTGCGCAAACATTATCTGGGATTTGAAAACATCAGCTTCCACTCGACACGCGTGACTGCCATTACCCGGATGGAGCGCGCCGGAGTTCCCGAGACGGTGATGATGAAAGCGGTTACTCATGCGTCTCCAACCGTTCACCGGGTTTACCGCCGGATTGATCCGAAAGAGCTGGCGCCATATTGGAATGCTCTGAATGTGAAGAAACCCGGCGAGACTTCGGCTTCAAAAAATCCGAAGCACGAAAATCAGGATTAGCCTTGAGCCAGTCCCACCATGCTTTTTCGGTGGTGCGCGAACCATGGGAAAATTGAAAACCAGCCTTTTTTGCCGCAAAAATATACGTGTAACCGTAATGCACCTGCTTGGCAAGTTGCGTCATGTTATAAACAACTATCATTGGAGTTCCATCACCAGGCATTTTCTTTTTTTCTTTCAGAAGAGACATAACTATTTACATTTTTGACAATCAGGACAATGCACCGCACACTTCACAACTCATGAAAAAGACCACCGCAAAAGAGATTTCCAAGAAACAGCCAGTGCCACCGGCCAAGCCTCACCGCTTTAACGTCTATGCCAGCGATGAAGGACTCGAACTGATCAACATTTGCATGAAGCACCGGCGCGTTGACAATCGGTCTTTCTATCTTTTACAACTCGTCCGAGAGGACTGGGAGCGCCGCGGCCGCCCTTCCGAGGGCTGACTTTCAACACGGGCTTCGCGAAGGGGTCCGGCATTCCCCGCGCAATCTGGCGGTCGAATTCTTCTCGAACCAGTTGAGCGATGAAATGTTGTTGGTTGTCCATGACGCGCCACTTCATCAAAGAGCGCGCCACCTTTCCCATCTCGGGGTGCTCTCGGCCAAAGTGCAGCCTGGCGTTAAAACAAATTTTCGTTGTTCCACGTCCACGAACTTTAACTGCTGGTTCATCATCAGGGTAGATCATGATTTGGGTTTGATTGCAGGTTTCTTTTTCGATTTAATTGCCGCGCCGCTGTTTTTCAGCAACGCTAAAGCTTTGGTTTTGCCTATGGCCTCTGAACCGTAAAGGTGAATAGGACCGCGAGCCAATGAGGCATACTCAAGGCAAGCTAAAAGCCCCACTTGCTCAGGAAAAGCGCTTCCTCGACTTTTAAGCGACGGTTTGTCGCGGTGAGTTGAACAATTCGAACTATTTGCTTTCATGCGCTGTTAAGAGGTTCTCGTTTGTTTGCCCGGGTACTTCAGCCATTGCTTTGGGTTGTGGAATTTCTATTTCAAACTTATCAAGAAACTCTTTGACGGCTGTGCGCACGAGATACGATTCAGACCGATCACTTTTCAAAATATAAGTGTCCGCCCGCTTCCTCAGCGCTGGTTCAACTCGGCCCCTTATAACCTCAGTTTTTTTCTCATTTGTGCTCATGTGGTCTGTTGTGGCTCTTTTGTGCCACATTCGGTTACAGTCGTCAACGGGTATTTTTAAAAACTTTTACTTGCCTTTGTGCTACACCGTGCTACAAGTGGCGGCGAAATGTCTAAAGCGAACAAAACAGCAATGATAAGAGCACGTTGCACAACAACGCTCAAAGGTGATATTGCGTGGGCAGCACAAGTTGAAAGCCTGGACGAGGCCGACATCGTTCGCAAAGCCACAGCCGAATATGTGCTCCGGCTTCGGCACCGCCTTAATCCGCCTGTTCCTTTTCCGTCATCCCCAGCACCTCTAGCCAATGCCGCCTGATGACTCAATAGCCGACCGGAATTATACGGAAATTCTGCGAGGGCGCTGCACGAGCGAATTAAAGACTCGGGTTATTTTGTTTTGCGGTAAAAAGGGAATGAGCGAAGCAACACTCATCCGGCTTGCAGTCATTGAATTTTTAGATAGGCAAGAACAGGGATATTCATCTCAAACTTTATTGCTCAATCAGTCCTCGTCGCTTTCAGAAAAGGTTGAAAGGCTGACGCCTCCGGTCAACGAAACCGTTTCTTATCGTAGTTCTAAGAGCAAGCCGAAATCATTTCACAAAAATCGGCGACCGATCCCCGCTCCTAGCCGCAGTTCCGAAAAGGACATTGATCGCAAAGCCTTGGAGATAATAAAGCGGAGGCAGCATTCAACTGGCGAACCTTCTCCAAATACAGAGCCAGAGAAGTGAGCAAGTCATCTACAATCTTGGCTTGGTCTCTTGGGGGCAACTTCATCAAGTATTCGAAAAGCTCGTCCTTCATTGGTTGCTTTTGCGGTCAACGCTCAAAAGGCGCGGACCAATTACACTCCCACCAGGCACCGCGAAGCGCCTTCCCGAGAATGAAACCGGCCGCGCCCAATCGAGCGCGTTACCAGTTCGTCTCGGGATCACAAAATTCGCGGTTTTGGTGAGCCGAACAGTTACGCTAAAAGACATTTTCAATTTAACAGCCCCGTTATGAGACACAATCTCCAAAAAATCGAAGGGCTGTAATCTGATTCAGCATGTTATGTTCCTGATTTTTAACATTTTTTGAATTCAGTCCATTTATGCGAATTAAAACTTGCACGAAATGTGGCGCAGCCAATGTTCCCGCGCAAACGTGGTGCGGATGCGGCACCAAACTTCCCGATCAGGCGATTCAAGATCCTGCCGTTCGGTGCCCGCAATGCCTTTCGACTCAAATCGCCGCCGGCCAAAAGGGATTTGGGGCAGGCAAGGCCGTCGCCGGGGCGGTCCTCCTCGGTCCGTTAGGCTTGCTTGGCGGGCTCGTGGGGAGCGGTAAAATAAAACTTACGTGTCTGAAATGCGGTCACGTTTTTCTCCCTGGGGCATAATGGTATCGCCGCAACCTCACTCCGGCGATCGTTTATTTCCAGCCGCCTCACTCGTTCACTTGTGAATTGGCTCCTTGAAGATAAGCCATTTGCGCTAAATGCCGCGCTATTGTTACCTTTCAGTTTTGGTGTTACCTTTTGATGTAACTACGCAGGCTATTAATTATCAATAGGATGTCTATTTTTGTTACCTTGTTACCCGCGTTACCCGGTTACAACCACACCCTATTGGAATCCGTAACCTCACCTCACCTCACCTCACCTGATCACGTTCCGGCGAAAAAGGAAATTGGATGCGGGTGAGGTGAGGTGAGGTGAGGCCATCTTCATACGTATAGGCATATTATTGGGTAACAAGGGTAACAAGGTAACGCGGTTACAATTAAAGCAAACCGCTTTATATATATATTATTTATTTTAAAGTACTTATAAATAAATAATAAATAGTTTAGCGGTGGCATAATCGTGTTACCCGCGTGTTACCTTTTAAAAAGCCGGGTAACACGCCCCCGCGCCCCAGCCATCGCCGGATCATCCCTTTTGGAATGTGGTAGCTTCGTGCGCAGCCTTCCCGCGCCCGCGCCCACTCCGTCCGCGCGGCCATCCCCTTCGGTTATGTGGTGCATCCAAGTTCCGGCATCGTCATCCGCGTCCACCTTCCTGGAAGCACCCGCCCGCATCGCCAGATCGCCGGCTGCGCGCGCGTGGTTAGCACCTGCACAGACTTATAAAAAAGCCTCATAAAAGTTAAAAATCATACCCCCCATTTGGCTGGTATGGCTTGTTTTATATAGATTTTGACCGGTCACCATCTGGCCAAGCAGGCGTGGTTTTCTCCGCGCTCCGCAAACCTAGAAAAACGCGCACGCAAACTACCTAGTCTGCGGCTTAGGTCGCAAACTAGGCGAGTCAGAGTCATTCGTGTTGTTGTGCTGGCATCTTACCAGCACCACGAGCGACGAAATCAAACGCAAGCAAACATATGTCAAAGCAAACACTCCTCATTGGATACCCAACCGCCGGTGACCGCTGGAACTGGACAGGCCACATGACCGGAATTCTTCAACGCACCCAACAGCGGGGCGCGGGGCCGGTACTCGCACCCGGCGCAACCGCCAAATGGACACCAGAATTGTTAGCCGGGCGCGTCCATCTACAAGTTGGCGCCGCCGATGGCGGCGATATAACAGGGCGCGGCAATGCGCGTCTCAAGCGTTCTCGTGCCGTGGGCGCGGGCATGGATGCAGAGTCAAGGCGGGCATCCGCCCGCGAATCATGGCTCGCCGCATCCGACCTTGCGAGCCGCGCCCAAGCGATTGCGCCCATGGGCACGGACGTTGCGCTCTTGCCCGCCGACCAATGGCGCGAGCTGCTCGATGTCGAGGAGGAGCTACGCGAGACTCGCGCCCGCCGCGCGGCCATCATGGAGAGCATTGCGAGCGACAATGACGAGGGTCAACGCATCCTCAATCTCGCGGGCGGACGTGGGTGGGGCGACGGTCGCCGCATGGTAACCCTACAATGCTCCGGCATGGCCGCCCGCGCCGCCCGTCACATCAAGGCCCGGCGCGGCGTTGCGCCGTCGGACACATCGCTCGCCGATGCCGCCGCCGCCGCCGCCGCTGTCATGTGGTACGAATGGCGATGCTACTCGGCTCTCTGTGGCGACGTGTGGAACGAAACCACCATGCGCCACCTAGCAACCTTCGGCTGGCGGGCAGCCTTCCGCTGCCTGACCTCGCATCAAGCGGCGGGGCGCACTGGCGACCGCGCCGGTCAATCACTCGCCCTGGGCGGCGGGACAATGCTCGCCCTGGACGACGCCAGCGACGTGGCTGAGACACTGACCGCGGTCGCGCCCGTCGTGCTGCCACACGCCACCGCCGCCACCTGCCCCGTCTGCGCCATCCGGACAGCCATCGCCGCCGCTGATGTCACCACCCTCGCCGGTCGCCGGGCAATCGCCACGCGGTTCGGTGGCGACATCCTGCGCCGGTACGAGGCCGGTCTCCTCACCTGCGCCGGTCACGCACTGTCCGCCGCCGATGTCGCCGCGCTTAAGTCGTGGGCGCGGGACCGCGCGACAGTCTTTATCGCTCCTCCCCGCACCGAGGAGGAGCGGGACGCGCAATCCCGCCGCGATGTCCTGCGCTGGATTCGTTCCGTTCTCCGGGTTGCGGCCAAAGGCCGCACCGGCGCAGCCGAGCGGGCGCGGTTCTCCGTGCTCGCGAGGCTCGTCCACGGTCGCGACATCGCCACCGCCGCTCGCGGCGCGGGCTTTGCGTCGGGCCGCGCCGCGCTCGAATCCTTCCGCGCCGGTCAAGTGTGGCCGCGCCTTCGCGCGGCGATTACTGACCGGCTAACGCGCCGGGACAAGAGTCTGATGATGGCCCGGGCGCGGGCCGTCAAGGCCGCAATGGCCGCGATGGCCGCGCAACGCGCCGCGCGGGCGGGATGTGGCAAATCAGCTCAGCGAGCCTCCGTCGCCCGCATCGTGTCACTCGTGAGCGGCGCGGTCTCCGCGCACTACTCAACCGCCCTGCGCGGTGATGTCCCCGCCGCGCTCGCCGGAAAGGTCACACTCACGTTGCCCGCCAGTCGCCGGGCCGTGGTCACCAGTGGCCGCGCCGGGCGCGGGGCCGTGCATCCCCTCGCCGCTGACTGGTCACGCGCCACCACCGCACGCGGCGAGGCCGTTGCCGTCGCTCGCGCCGCCCGCGCGGCTCTCCGCCAGTCGCACGCTGCCCGCCTCGCGGATTGGGATGCTGGCACACGCGGTCTGCGCTCAGGCTGGCTGTCCGGTCACGCCCCGGCCTGAGTCTGTCAATCCCTCCCTCACGCCCGCGCACGGCTCGCCCTGCGCGGTTTTTTCGCGCCCGCGCAACACCCAGCGCGGCGCGGCAACTCCCCTCCCAGCCATCGCCACCCGTCGCGGCATCGCGACCGCGAGCCTGCGCGAGTCAATCTCACTCTATGCAGTTCGGTTGACTCCCCCATGGAGACAACCACCCAGCCATACGCCACCGTTGTTTTGCGCGACTCGCTCGCGAGCCTGCGCACGTCAATCTTAACCTATGGCAGTTTGTCTCATCCGCGCTTTGGAAGCGCGTGAGACTGAAACGCACGCGCCATGTTCGCGTCCCCAGTCACTCCGGCCCGGAGTGGTTGCGGGCGCGGGCAAGTCTGCGCGAGTCAATCTTAATTAATGAAAGCAAGTTAAAGAATTTCCGCGCGGTTCAAGCGGGCGTCGGTTGCCCGTTTGCATCGCCCGGCGCGGTCGCAGTCCTACCCCACTCCCCACTCCTGCGCGGGTCGTTCCGCGCAGACGTGGTAAGTGATTTATGACAGAAACCCAAGCACTCGAAACCCTCGCGTGCGTCAAATTCATGCTCGGTAGAAACTACAAAGCAAAAATTCGGCGCGCATGGGAAACGGGCAATTACAGTGCCGACAGTCTTGAAGAATGGCAGGGAGACCTGCAACGCATTCGCAATACTTTCGGCCCGTCATGGCTCGTCCAAGCCCAACCACCACGCTAAAGCACGATTGCCGGCATCCCCGGCAATCCTCTTTGTCGTGAACTTTTAGAGCATCGTTCCCCGCGACAGTCAGACTGTCGCCGTGGCCCGGTGTTGCAAACACCTTTCCGGAAATGTTTCCCCGGATTCCCTTTCCCTGGACATCTCAACTCCGTTGAAATGCCGCGGGGAAACCCACGGGCGCGGGTCAAAGCCCAACATCGCAGTTACACTGGAAACATATGTTAAGCAAACTCCCGATTGACTCCATCCGCAAAATGCTGGTGGAAGAACAAGACAAACTCGCACGCGAAGTCGGCAAACTCGAAACCCACGCCAAAAGCGCTACAGACGCGCATAAGCAGGGTTTCCCGATGGCCGGCAAAGTGATTTGCGTTATTGAAGAACGCCTGAACGAACTGAAATCAGATCGGAATCCAGACGGCTCTCCCAAGAAACGCCTTATCGCTTCCAACACCCCGCTCGCGAAATACTGGGAGACAGTGACGAAAGTAAATGGCAAGAGCGTCAAGCTCAACAACCATGCCCTTTCGTGTGCGGTGGCATTCGGAACCTACGTCCGCTCCGAACTCATTACGGAACCGGACTATGATAAGTGCGTCGCAAGCTGGCTGGAAAAGGCCGCCAGCATTTCCACGGAACTCGGTGGTGCCATTGACCACCCCGCGGTGATGCAGGCCGCGGAAGTCTTGCGCGACCGTCCCAAGGACGGCGCCAAAGCACTCCAGAACATTCTGGACTCCGTGAAAGACCCGAAACCCCTGACCGTCGAACAAGCCCAAAAGCAACTCGACAAAATCATGGAAAGCGGGCTCCTGAGCACCGTCATCTCCGCCGTCGGCGCGCAAATCGCCCATACGGTGGACGAAGAAGAAGGGCGCAACGCCTACTTCGGCATGCTTACGGCGCACGACATGTTCGCCGTCAACATGGATGGCGACAAACGCCGTTTCGACGACGACAAGCTCGATGCCTGGACACGCGCTTATCAAACCTCGCAAAACTCCGAATCCACCCTCCCCGAACGCGCCGCCGCTTCGGTTGTCATCCACAACCTGACAAGCAAGCTCGAATCGGACGCTGTCCCCATGCAGCAAGCGGCCTAAACCGCCCCTCATCAAAAGCCCGGACGCCTAAAAGCGTTCGGGCTTTTTTCGTTTTCCCATGCGGTCTTTGACAACCGCTTGCCTCTGCTTAAAGGCCGGGTCGCCACACGTGCGACCCGGCCTTTTTTATTTGCCCATTTCCGGCCGTATAAAAACACGCCGGAAAACTCTCCATAAAAATGATCGGCGCAATCTATCCGCGTCCATTTTCCCCTATACCGGCCATTTCAATTTCACCGGGAAACGTGAAAATCGGCAACTTTCTCTTTTTGTCAAACTGAACCATAATGCTTGACCCCTCACGCACGAAAACCGCCGCCGCGTAAAACCACTCCGGCCCGGAGTAACTCAATTTCCCCTTTCTCCTAAAGTGGCTGCACCACCAAGTGCCAAACAAACATCTTGAAGTATGCCTATTGTGTGTTTATCGTGTGTTGTTATGGACACGGCATTAGGCCATTGGTTTTGCCTCCGGTGCAGCAAGCCCGTTGAGTTAAACCAGGACCGTCCGCAAAATTGCTGCGCTGAATGCAGCAGCCCCCTCGTCGAGTTCCACCCACCCACCCAACCGCGAAACGCAGAAACCCCGCGTACTCCTTCCCCATCTGAATCCGCCGGTACCGGCGGCCGCCTCGCCCCCGAACGCGCCCACACCCTTTTCAATAAACTCCGCGAATCAATCTCCTGAAAGGCAACGATGAAACGCATCCTCCTTTTGTGCCTGGCACTAATAGCCGCGCAAAACACCCGAGCAAATTCCATCGCGAGAAATGTTCCATCCCTGATTCCGCACTCCGCACTCCGCACTCCGCATTCCTTCCCAGTCTCAGCCTACTGCCATTGCGCCAAATGCTGCGGACGCGCCAATCAACCTGCGGCGGATGGCCACATGCCCATAGCCGGCGTCACCATCGCCGGCCCGCGCAACATCCCGCTCGGCACCCGCGTTTACATCCAGGGCCTCGGCGTGCGCGTCGTCACCGACCGCCTCGCCCACCGCTTTGACAACCGGTTTGACATCTTCATGCCCGACCACCAAACCGCCCAACATTTCGGCCTCCAAAAACTCACCATCACCATTTTGAAATGAACGCTAAAATGCTGAAACATCATATCGCAGAGTATAATGGCAAAGCCGTCGTCATTGATTACGTCGTAAATCGCAAGCGCGAATTCTCCGTGGCCTGCATGAGGGTTCGCGACAATATTTCCGTTGGAGCAACCGGCATCGTCATTACTCCCAAGGGAGAACGCTTCCTCATCAGCCGTGAGACCAAATTGGCGGTTCCGATCATAACTCCTGCTTGCGCCGCATGAGCACCGAACAATTCCATTTCTCCAAAAAAGGATTCGTGCTCGGCGCACTGGCGGCCATCGCGGTCGTCACCCTGGCCGCGCTCATCACCATCTGGCTTTGCTGATATGAAACGCCTCGCCCGCCTCAACCGCGAAGAAGACCGGAACTTCTGCGCCTCGTTTGAATTTTATTACAACAACGTCCGCAAAGATTCGAACCGCGCTTGCAACTACGCCTGGCGTCTGCTGCAAAAACAATTTCCCCGACTCAAAAAATACCAAGGAGCTTATCCATGAATGCAAACCTCCGTTTCCGCTATAACCTCACCCCGGCCGAGCCCGGCAAACTCTGTGTCCTCCTGCCCACGCTCGATGCCTTTGAACAACTGGTCCACGGGCAACGCACCGGCTTCGGCGCCGCCGTGAATACCGATGTCCGGCTCAACAGCGCGCAGATCCGCGTGTTCGAGACCGAACACAAAGTCGTGGTGGACCTCATTGACTGCCTCATGGTCAAGGCCGCCTACTGGCAAAACATTGCCGCGCAATATCCCGCGAAAACCCTCGACGAAATCGAAATCCTGCTGGGCGAACGGCCGCCCGAACTCGCGCCCATGTCTCCCAGTGATTATCCCGTCGAAGATTTTACCCGCGTCCGCTGCGTCCTGCGCAATGCCGCCGCCGCACGACTGCTTTCCGATCAGGAAATCATCCTCGCCGTTCAAAAAGCCATCGCTGAATATCGCGATACCGACGAGGAAAAACCCGCCACGCTCTTCACCACCAGCCCGCACAACGCCCAGCGCCTCTCGCTCCGCGGCCCAACCTGCGGTCACGCCGCCAACGATCTATTCACGCTCCAGGACGAACACGAATTCAGCCAAATCACAATGACCGGCGCCGAACTCGAGGATCTCCTGCTCAAATGGTTCCTCTATCGCCGCGTCAAACAACCCGCCGCCACCTTTGACGAATCCACCCAAAACGAAGATTGGCAAATAGACGTCGCCCGCGAACTCAACCTCCTCCTCGAAAAAGTCCGCGCGTTCAATGCCACCGCCGCGAACAACGCCCCGATCAATCAAATCGCATTCCACTGCGCCCTCAGCAGCCTGGTCCGCCGCGTCGCCGAATTTGAGAGCATCGAAGTCGTTGAACCCGTCGCCGCCGGCGAAGCTACCGAAGCATGAAACCCGTCCCGCAACGCCTTCAGGAACCGTGCTCTTGGGGGAAAAACCATTGCTGGGCGTTGAATGATCGGTGCGTGAAATGCGGAAAACAAAAAATCACCGGCCGGCAGCGCATGGCGGCATTCCGCCTCCGCCTCTCACGACCCGACCATTGTTTTGATTTCAGTATATGAGCCGTCCGAAAAAATTATCCGTTTTTCGCCACCCGCACTTTTGGCCGATGGTCATCTGCATTGCCGTCCACCTCGCATTGATCATCCACACCATCTGGGTGCTCTATCAGTACTCCATCGGCAACATTTCTCCGACCCCGCCCTACAACGTATAACCGATCATGTTCGCCAAACGCCGCGCCCAATTCCGCGAGAAAGAGCCGTAGCGCCGCCGCTCGCAAGGATTAAAAGCTTAGCCCCGTCCGGGAAATCGGACGGGGCTTTTTGTTGCCTTGGACACCCTTTGACCTTCCCAACTGTGCTACAGTCTGGGCATGTGCGGACGTTATAGCGTGGGAGACCGGGGCGAAATCACCATTGCTGGTATTTATCATGATTTTACCTTTGAAACCCGCTATAACGCCGCGCCCAAAAATTCCCTGCCCGTCATCCTGTTTGAAAATAATGCCGTCACGTCCAAGCCGATGCAATGGGGTTGGGAACGCCCCAACAAACCGCTCCTCATCAATGCCCGGGCGGAAACCGCGCTGAAGTTTTTCCGCAAACCTTGTCTCGAAACCCGTTGCCTTATCCCCGCCAACGGTTTCTACGAATGGAAAGACAAATTGCCCTGGCGCTTTGTGATGCGGGATGACGAAACTTTTTATCTCGCCGGCATTTATCAGAAAATCATTTCCCCCGCGCACGCTGAAATGGAAATGGATCTTACCGACTCGCCACCCGCAAGCTGCGTCATCGAACAATTCTGCATCATCACCTGCAACGCCAATCCGCTCGTCGCGCGCGTCCACGACCGCATGCCCGTCATCCTCAGTCCCAGCCATTATTCCACCTGGCTTAAAGGCCAGCAATTTTCCTCCATCACCCCCGGCCAATGGCCGCGTGGCTTCGGCAACATCGCCCCCACCACCGACCTCGTTGACATCCTGCAAAGCGCGCTCGTTCCGTCTCCCGCCGCCAATATGCACTCCTACCGCGTCGGCCAGCTCGTGAACCATTGGAAGAACGATTCTCCCGACTGCTGGAAACCGGTCTGATTCCAGCTTTCCTTCGCCGATAAACAAAAACTCCGCACGGTCCACCAATGGGCCGTCGTGCCCTCACGATTATGCAAACCTGCTTTGCCTTTGAATCTTCATCCGTCGCACCGCACAAATTCCCCGCGCAACCCCACGAATGGAAAGTCATCTCTCTGCGTGAATGCCCAACGCCGGAAGATTTGCTGCTTTGCGAGAATCCAAAGCCTGCCGCCACCTACTGGCGGACGCACGTCACCCAAGCTCCGAATTACAATCCTGAAGTCGAATGTTTCGTCGTCCTGATCTTGAATACCCGCCGCCGCATCAAAGGCCATTACCTCGTCGCTACGGGAACCATGGACACCTTGCTCGTCCACGCGCGCGAAGTCTTTCGCGTCGCCATCATGACCAGCGCTGCCGCCATTATTCTCTGCCACAATCATCCCAGTGGCGATCCAGGTCCGTCGGAAGGAGATATCAAAGTCACCCGGGACATGGTGCGCGCCGGTCAACTGCTTAAAATCGAAGTCGAAGACCACATCATCATCGGCGCCGGCCGCCACTGTTCCCTTCGCGAACTCGGTTACATTTCCCCCTCAACCAAATAAATAAAATCATGCCACGCTTCAATCCTCTGCGCCCCAACGCGCCCGTCAAACCCCAACGCCCTCAGCCATTGCCCAAGGGCGATATTCCACGGCCGCCCGTCATCTCGCACTCTCCTACGCTCACCGAGAACAACGCCAAGGACGGCCTCGAACTGCGTTTCCCCACGCGGCCCGATGAACCCACCCTCGCCGCCTTCCATCGCACCGCCGAACTTCCCGCCGCGCACCAATGGCATTGGCATCGCAAATTAAAATATTGGTATGCCCGCCGCAACGACGTCACCCGCAAATTCGCCGAACAACTCATCTCCGGCAATCCACCCGGGCCAGCGCCAGTGCCCAACGTCGTGAAAGTAAATTTCGACGAACAACCCGCCAGCCAGGTCGCCAAATCCATTCCCATCAATCCGCCTGCACCCGGCCAACTACCCGCCTGGCGCACCCGTTTCCTCCGCAACGCATAGCCAATCGGTCCCCCAATGGGCCGTCGTGCCCTCACGACTCTGCGCAGTTCAATCCTTCATTGTATGACAACTAATTCTCCGCCCGCCGCCATTTGCCTGGGCTATATCCGCGTGTCCACCGATCGTCAGGAACTTTCGGTGGACGCCCAAAGCGAAACCATCCGCCGGTACAGCACCGCGTATCAGTTGCCCGAACCCATCATCTTCGCGGAAGCGAACGCCAGCGGCGCTTCCGTCTTTGCCGAACGCAAGGAAGGCAAGCGTCTCGTCGCCGTCGCTCACGAAGCGCTCGCCGCCAATCGTTCGGTCACCATGATCATCCCGAAGGTGGACCGGCTCGGTCGCGATACCATTGACGTTTCCCAAACCGTGAAGCTGTTTCACTCGCTCAAGGTCCGCATGGTGTTCCTCGATATCGGTTGCGATACCACCACGCCCATGGGCATGGCCTTCCTTCAGATCGCCGCCATTTTTGCCCAGCTTGAACTCGCCCGCATCCACGAACGCATCGCCGCCGGCTTCGAGGAAAAACGCTCCAAAGGCGAACTGTGCGGCACTGTGCCGTATGGCTGGGACGCCGTCGAAACCGGCGAAGCTCGCCCCAAAGGCAAACACACCGTCAACATCCGCAAGCTCGTGGACAATCTCGAAGAGCAAAAATGGATCCTCTACATGGTCCAGCTTCGCAACGCCGGCTGGGGCTATCACAGCATCGCGAAAAACCTCAATGCCCACAACGTCCCCACCAAACATGGCCGGGGCGACATCATCAAATACAAAGGCGAAACCCGCTTCAACACCGGCAAATGGCAATCCGGCAACGTCGCCAAAATCATCAACTCCAAAACTGTAAAAGACTGGCTCGCCACTCGCGTAGCCGTCGCCGCCTGATTTTAATTCCACACTCCGCATTGAATTATGCTTCCCACCCGATATATCCCCAAGTCGCCCGCCGATTTCATCGGCGATGCCAAAACTGTTTCCCTGCAACTCGGCCGCGTCGCCACCGATGCCAAAGCCCACGCCAACGCGCCCATCAAAGTCCTGTTCAATGGCGAGCCCGGCATCGGCAAAAGTGCCGTGTCGCGCTATTTGATCACCCTGCTCGGCGCGAACCCTTCCGATAAATGGTCCTACAAAAAATATAACGGCACTCAAATCAAACTCGAGACCGTGGAAGAAATCGCCCGCGACTTGCACTATTGCGATATCTACGGCGCATACCGCATCATTTGGATCGAGGAAGCCGACATGATTCCCGCCGTGGCCCAGGTTCGGTTCCTCACCCTGCTCGACGATCTGCCCGATGGCGCCGCCGTCATCTGCACCAGCAACTGCAAGGTGGACGAATTCAAAAAGCGTTTTCAAACCCGCTTCAAAATTTATGAAATGGCTCCCCCGCTGGAACACGAAGTCCAAGGCCTGCTGCGCAAGTTTTTAACCGACGAGCGCACCATCACCCACATCGCCTTTGGCGCCGCCGGCAATGTGCGTGCCGCGCTCATTGATGCCGAAAGCGCCTTGCAGGCCGCCGCTTAAATGATTATGTTCTGCCGCATGTCTGATGCGCCATCCATCGCCCAACTGCGGCAGAACGTCGTCCAACTCGAACGCCAGCTTGAACAAATCATCAAACGTGGCGAAGGCAGCGGTGAACCCGATCACGAATCCCTCCAACGCACCCGCCGCGAACTCGAAGAAGCCCGTCAGTCCGTGACTGATTGGCACATCTCCCACGACGGCCGCAATTAAAAAAAACGATTATGGCAAAACCAAAAGCAATAACCACGGGAGCCGCCTACATTAAAGTAAATTATCTCCTGGAAGATTGGGGGCAATTTAAGGGCGATACCTTTAACATCCGCGTGATGGATGAAAAACGGTTGCTAACTCCACGGCAAAAAATTTCCTTGCTCAAGGCAGCAATCAAAAAATTCGAACAGCGGTTCCCGGATCACGAAATGCAAAAACCTGATTACGTTCCTGGGTTCATTGCCGAAACTAAAGGCGACGGTGTAATCTGGTTTTCCCGCGCATAATTCCGCACTCCGCATTCCGCACTGACACTCTTCCAGTAACTGCCTCCGGCCCGCACGCCGTTCGTGCGGGCCTTTTTGATTTCTAGAAATAAAGCTTGCCTTGTGTGTTCGTCGTGTGTTTTATAGACACCCGATGGACACACGTCCAGCGCGCCGCGCTAACCCCGTTTTCTTTCTTTTCAGTACCCGTCTAGCCCAAAACTTTTCGCCGTGTGGCGGAAATCTCCCACCCCAACCGCAATCCGCATATGATGAAAATAAGTCTCCCGCGTCAGGAGCTGACCAAAGCCCTGAACATCGTCCGCAGCGCCACCACCAAAAATGGTTCGCTGCCCATCCTTGCCAACGTCTGTTTGCGCGCCCAGGGCAAAAGCCTGGAACTGCGCGCCACGGATAACGACATCTCCATCAGCACACGCATCCCCGTGGACGTTGAGGAAACCGGCTCCTGCACCGTCAACGCCGCCATGCTCTACAACCTCGTCAACAGCTTCAGCGGCGATCAACCCGTCGAACTGATTGAACTCACGCACGATTTGAAAATCGAGTGCGGCCAGTCGCGCTACAAACTCGGTTCCATGCCCGCCAAGGACATGCCGCCGGTACCCAAGCTCGATGATTCGCGCGAATTCCAACTCACCCAGCACATCTTCCACAGCCTCTTGCTCGCCACCGCTTACTGCCAGGGCGCGGATGAAGCGCGCGCCATGCTCCAGGGTTCTCTCGTGCGGCTCAACGGCAGCCTCACCGTCGCCGCGTGCGATGGCAAACGCCTCGCCGTCGAGTCCGTTCCGTTGCCCGAGGGGGTCGCCGGCGCAAAAGCCGATTTCATTCTCCCGCAAAAGGCCGTCAAGGAATTGCTTCGCCTGCTCTCCACCAAAAAACCGGGGGAAAATGAAACCGCTCTTACCGTCACCGCCGGCATCGGCAAAAACGCCGCGCACTTTCAAATCGGCGAAACCCTCTTGAGCAGCAAACTCATGGAAGGCAAATATCCGCCTTACGAAAACATCATCCCCAAGGAACTGGGCGAGGGCATCCCCATCAATCGCCACCTGCTGTTAAGCACGCTCCAGCGCGTCAACTTCGTGACGGACCTTTGCACCCTCGAATTCGAAAAACAAAATCTCACCGTCCGCGGGCGCGGGAAAGACATTCCCGGTGAAGCCGTCGAATCCTTGCTCATTCCCGAAACCAAATCGCTCACCGTCAATTTCAATCTCCCCTTTCTGATCGAGGCGCTATCGGCCGTGGATGACGATGAAGTGCGCCTCTATTGCATCGGAGAATTCAAGCCCGCCGTCATCAAAGTCGCCAGCCGTCAATGGCTTTCCCTCACCGCCGCCATCACCCCGCCCAGCAAAAAGTCGGAAGAGAAACCCGCCGAAAAAAAATCTGAAAGCAAATAACTCAATTCCCTAACCGCCAATAAATCATGTTCAAAGAACTCACTCCAATATTGAAAAAGGGCGATACCCTCGTCCTCCACATCACGCGCGAAAACGAAACCCAGTTCCGCGTGAACGTCACCCCCAAGCTGTTCACCATGGACGGCCAGCACGGTGAAGATCGCAAAGCCCTGAGCCAGCCGCTCACCATGGTCGGCACGGTCGAGGAATTGGATTCCCCGGAATTCGCCGCCACGCTCGAACGCTTCCAGGTGTCCACCGTCGGCCTGCGCAACACCATCGCCGACGTCGAGGCCGCGCACCAGCACGCCAAGACCTCCAAGCTCGCCCCTAAATCCAAGCCTAAAGCCGCCGCGACCACCGCCGCCGCGTCCGATGCATCCGCTGAAGGCGAAGGCGAAGGCGAAGGCGAAGGCGAAGGCGAAGGCGAAGGCGAGGACGAACCCGCAGAGAAAAAGGAACAGCCAAAACCTGCTCCCAAAGATAAATCAGCCGAAGCAGCCACCAGCGACCTCGGCATCTAATCCATTTTCAAACCACAACCCAATAAGAAAAATAATCTATGCCCCTCGAAGCCTCCAACATCGCTCGGAAATTCGTTTATAAAGGAACTGAACTCGCGGACCCCAACCCGGTCATCAGCGTCGAGCAAGCCCGCGACATCCTAAGCACCGACCACCCCGAACTCGCCACCGCCGCGATTGACGGACCGGTGATGAAAGGAAATGTCCAGACTTACACCTTCATCGTCTCCGCCGGCACCAAGGGATAATCATGCCGCGCCGTAAATCGTCGCCGCGCGCGCGCCGGAAAACCTCCGGTCGCGCGCGAGTCAAATCACCCGCGCTTTCCCTTCACGAGAAAATTGCCATCGCCGCCCAGGAGCAAGGCGGAGAAACCATTCCTCCCCTTCCCATCAACAATCCGAAATTCACGGTATGCAGCAAAGCTCTACACAAACTCGCCCGGACGACTCACGGATTCCGTTTCGCCATGCCGTCATCGCTCCTTGCGCCACCGCTTTAGCCCTCCCGGACCTTTCTGCCTGCTTGCCCAGCTTCAAAGTTGAAGGCAGCAAACAAAGCCTCGCCCAGTTTGCCGAAGGGCTAGCGGATGCAAACGTCCTGCAGGACCGCCACTGGACCGGCCACATTGGGAATTCTTGCGCCCGCGCGCTCGCCGAACTTTGCGATACCGCGCGTCCGGATCCGCTCGTCAAACTCAAACTGCATTTTACCGACGATGCCTCTGAACTCGGGTCATTCCATGATTTCGATTATCGGAAAAACAATGCACCGGAGAATGTCGGCGTCATTTTTCTGACTCTCGACATGGAGTCAACCTACATCAAACTCATCGGCCCTACACTACGCGAATTGGAAGCTGCGCTGCCCCGGCTCGGTCAAACGGTTCTTAGTACCCTCGACGAAGGTCTCCACAATTCCTGCCGGGGCATGACACCGCGTAGCGCTTATGGCTGGTGTCAATCTGCCTATTGGCGCGGAGAAATGGACGAGTCCGATTTTATGGACGAGATCCGTGGTAACTATCCGCCTGGAACCAGCGATGCCGACATACGTAAAGACTATAACATTTACACAAAGGCGGAGTTTGATAAAGCCATTCCCGGCTGGGCTGGGAGCGGTGCTATCAAACCATTTTCCTACCGTGCGCTTCTCGCCCAGCGCATCAAGCACCCGCGCCACAAAAATATCGTCATTGCCACACGCGCGCTGATGAAAGGACTTGAAACCCTAAGCCGCCGCTCCAAGTCATGGAAGCTTTCATCCGACTTCGATCGCTTTGAACATTTGGAATGGGAAGTTTGCCCGTTCCTTTTGAACTGGAACAAATACGACAATCAGGGCGGGGGCGATCCCATGTGTCAAATCTGGGACGACGTCATAAACCCAATGTTTGAAGCCGGCGAATCGTCCATGGAAATCAACGCCGCATTCGCCTGGTGGGACAAACCATCCATCGAACGCGCCGTCGTTCGCCTCCGCAATTATCTCCACATCATGCAACTCACTGAAAATCTCATCAAATTGATCGGAAAGGACAACTATGCGCGTTGAAGCCAAATTCGGAAATGCCGAGCGCAACTTTCACCTTGCCCACGCCGTTCTCATTTACGAGGAGCAGGGTTCTTCCAGCGCCGCCGCCGCTTCTATCCATGAAGTGGATCTTGTGCATGGGCGGCCCGTTCTCAAAGCTGGCCAGCCGGTCACCGTTGCCGGTGTGGAAGCACTGGCCGAATCCCTCGGTCGAAAGCTCGAGAACCATCTTCTCCCCGAGCGCATCCTGAGCATTAGCCTTTCGCAGATGACGTGGTGGTGCCCGGCGCGCCGCCGCCGCATCTGGTTCAAGCCATCGGGGAGCGATAAGGACGTCAACGAAGGATTGCGCAAACTCAACGGACGATTCGTCATGCATCCGCCACTCTTTTTCGCGGCAAACCGCGGCCTCCGCGTCTTTGCGCTCGCAGAAAACAAACGTCCTGTCGCTGACACTCCGCTTTACGTGGCTCCCTATTATAATTGCGATGCCAACGGCTCGCTCTGCAAAGGGTCCGCCCACTTTCCGGACATTGCCACACCGTCGCTCATCGAAAAATTCGAAGCCGGATTTTTCGACTCCGCCTTTTCCCATTCCAACTACGGCCACAAACTCACCCGCCATCCTGATTCACACCTCGGTCTTTGGCGTGAAATGCAGACCGCGAAAGTTTTCCCGCGCAAATATCTCCAGCCCTACAACAGCACCAAGCTCGGTTCATGGCTCAAGCATCAAACCAATCTATGATTCCTCATAAACTCCACAAAGATTTGGTCGGCGCGCAGGTGAGCATTGACTTGGTCGGTTGCGGAGGCAACGGCTCGCAAATGCTAAATGGCCTTGCCCGCATGCACATCGCCCTTCAATCCCTCGGCCATCCCGGCCTCAAAGTCATCGCGTTTGATGGCGATTCTGTTTCCGAAGCCAATGTCGGCCGCCAGCTTTTCAGCCCTTCGGACATCGGACAAAACAAAGCTTCCGTCCTGATTCATCGGCTGAATTGTTACTATGGTCTCGGCTGGACAGCCGTGCCCAGGATGTCGGACGGCGGAACTTTGCAGCCGCACATCGTCATCGGCTGCGTGGATACCATCACCAGCCGCCGCGCGATCAGCCGCAACCACTTTCACTACTGGCTCGATTTAGGCAATCGCGATCGTACCGGCCAGGTCATCCTCGGCGCGCCCAAATGGTACCACAACAAAGGCGATCACACGCGCCCGCGCACCGTCCTCGAAATCTTTCCCGAACTCAACCGCGGCAAAGTCAAGGAGGACAACACCACGCCCAGTTGCAGCCTCGCCGCAGCATTGGAACGCCAGGACCTGTTCATCAACCAAAGCGTGGCCACGTGGGCTTTGCAACTCCTCTGGTCCTTCCTGCGCCATGGTGAAACCTATCATCAAGGCTATTTCATCAACCTCGAAACCGGCAACGTCCGCCCCATTCTCGTCCCTCAACCACCACCCGGCAAAACGCTGGCTGAAATCTTTGGCGGAAAACCCGCATAAAACTATGAGCACCTCCAAACCTTATGCCGCCACCGTCTTTCCATGGCTGCGCGCTAACCTTGGTAAAAACTGCCTTGGCGTCCTCACCGGCACGGATGCCCGGGCGCTCCAGGCCGCCGTCCAAATCGCTGAACTTTACGCGTACGATCGGCGGCCGCAAGTCGCGGTCGCTTTCGGCACCGTTGTAAAATCCATGCAACCACAGGCGCGCGAACTCGCCTACCACGCCATCGCCCATCCGCGCGATTGGACCGACCGCGAAACCATGTGGGTCGAAGCCGGCCTCGACAAAATTCCAAATTCCCGCCGCTGCAAATTTGAATCCTGATTTATGAAACCAACCGATTTCGTTGACCAATCCCATATCGAACCCACCGTCCCGCTGCTTGTGGATGTCGCGACCGCCAACGGTCTCGACCGTGTCAGCCTTGTCCGTCGCGCTCTGCCATTCGAGTCTAAGGCCACCGGCGTCGCGGTCGTCATGATCGGTTCCAAGGCGCTCCGCGAAGTTGGTCCATTCCTGCACAGTCACGTTGCGAAACTTCCACTGAATCAAAGCGAGCGCTTCCTGATCACCCTGGAGACTCCCGTGCGCAGGATTTTCGAAGCCATGCACGAACATCACCAGACTTGGTCCTACACCAGTCTCACGTTCAAAAATCTCAAAGTTGTCCTCCTCCTCGTCGTGGGCGAATCCGTTACCGAGGAATTCGCCGCCGCCCTCACCCGCCTCGGCTGCACCACCAACCTCAAATGATCACCAAAATCTGGAACCGCCCCGCGACCATCGAGCCGAACAACTTCAAGTTCAAGTCGCTCTCGAACTGGTCCTACAACATCGCCGTCGGTTGCGAGCATGCCTGCCGTTTTTGCTACGTGCCCGAAGTCTCCACCAACCGCATGGCCGGCAAACTCGAAACCTACGGCGTCACCGATCCCGACGCGCAATGGGGCGAATACGTCTTCCCGCGCACGTGGGATAAATCGGTTTTCCTCAACTCGCTCCACAAGGCCCAGGAAACCCCGGTGGACCAGCTCGCGCCCGACGGCAATCGCGCCGTCATGCTCTGCACCACCACCGACCCGTATCAAGTCCTCCCCAAAGACATGCAGGCGCAGCGCCGCACGCTCGTGCGCGAAGCCCTCCGCGAAATCCTCGATGGATCCACGCTCAACGTCCGCATCCTCACCCGCTCGCCCCTCGCGCGCGAAGACTTTGACCTGTTCAAATGCTTTGGCAAACGCCTCCTGTTCGGCATGTCGATTCCCACGCTGGACAATCGCCTCGCCAAAATTTACGAACCCAAAGCCCCCGCGCCAACTCAACGCCTCGCAACGCTCCGCGCCGCCAAGGAACTTGGCCTTCACGTTTTCGTCGCCGTCGCACCCGTCTATCCCGATTGCGACATGGTGGATATGTCCCGCACGCTGAAAGCCGTCAAAGAACTCGACCCCGTGACCATCTTCATGGAGCCGATCAACATCCGCGCCGACAACGTGAAACGCATCGAGGCCCATGCTCAAAGCCTCGGCGCGAAAATAAATACCGAAGTCTTCGCCACGCGCGAATTGTGGAAGCGCTACGCCCAAGAGCAACTCGGCGCATTTCAATCCCTCGCGCAAGTGTATCACGGCATTCCCGACAACGTCCTGCACCTCTGGCCTGATAAATCGCTCGCGACCGGTCACTGGGACAAATCGTGGTTCGAAATCCACTGGTCCAAAATCTCCGCCTGGCCGAAATGAAACCATTCTTTACTCAATCCGTCATCCCGGGTACGAGCGCGGTCTTTGCGGTGCTGCCAGAATGGGCCGCGCCGATCGGCTATCTCTACTACCGCATAGTAATGGGAAATTATATTGAAATCCTCCATTGCTACGTTCATCCGACAATGCGGCGGCGGGGATATCTCACAAAAATGTTTCTCGCCCTTCGCGGCGGCTATCCCGATTCGACTTTTATCACCCAGCAAGGCACCGAGCAAAGTGAACCATGGCTCCGCAAAATGTCCTTTGAACAACGCACCGATGGCTGGTGGTTGCCACCCATCGTCCGGCCCGAAAAAGAACTCCCCCTCGACAATTATGAAATCTAAACGCTCACAATCCCCCGCGCTCGCCCACGTCATGCACGTGTCGCATAACGCTCCCCGCCAATCGCACCGACGCTTCAATAACGCACTCTATTCCGCATTAAGAAACTCCGTTCGCAGCGGAATGCGCTTTGATGAGAACGATATTCAATATCTCAGCGCCCATGCTCGCATGCATTATTGGCTTTGCTATGAGGAAGGCACCTATGCCCTGGCCTGCGGTGGCGAAAGCGGCTCCTACAATCTTTCCGCCGCCATCGCCTTTGAAAAGTATTTTGGACGTGTTCCCTGGCTCTGGGCGGAAAAAACCAAAACTCCCGAACGATTGGCCATCGGCAGTCAATTCACGTGGCAAGGGCATCTGGTTTCCGTGACCAGTTTCAACGACGGTAAAAAATCCCTCATCGCCTGCACCGTTCAGCACGAAGAACAAACCGTCAGTGGCCGCCGCTTTCGCATCACCCACGACGAGCTGATGGCCAAGCGCAAGGAATACGACGACCTTCGCAGCGTTTTTGAAAAACGTATCTCTGCCGCCCGGGAATTGTTGCAGCTTGACGAAATCCAAATCGCTATCGGTGCTTCTGGAACCACCAGTGATGTTTGGCGTCATTTCGATCTCGATATTCTGCGGGATCTCATCAAGAGGAAACACGACGCCATTAGCCGCACGATGGACGACAAAGATTTTGTCGCTTTTGAGGCTAATCGGCAAGCCGCCATCGAAAATAATCTCGATCGCTGGATCGCGGGCGAAGACATACGGCAGCACTTCTCCACCATTCGCATCCGCATCAATGGCCAGCGCCTTGAAGTTAGTAACGGCAACAGCGTCGCGCTTGCTGCCGCGCGCAAAGCTTTGAGTTTCGCCGCTAAGTTCCGCAAAAAAGCTTGGAAAGCTCAGCACGGCCGGGGAACCAAAGTGGAGAACTTTGAATTCAAAGAGATCCACCCCACCAACGGCGTCACCATCGGCTGCACCGTTTTCCCGTGGTCAGAGATCGAGCGCTTCAAAACTCTCCTCTCAAAATAATCATGCGCACAACACCCAGCCGCATCCAACTCCGCCGCACCAAAGGCTGGCGCATGCCGCCCAACACCGTGAAGGTGGACCGCACCACACCTTGGGGAAATCCCCATCGCGTCGTTCCCGCAGATCCGCTCGCCGGACCATTAACGACCATGATGGACGCCTGGCATATGTGCACCACGCCCGAGGCCGCCGTGAACCGTTTTCGTATCCAGATTGAGCATGACCCGGAGTTCCGGGTGCGCATCCGCCGCGAACTCCGCGGCAAAAATCTCGCCTGCTGGTGCAAGCCTGGCGCGCCCTGCCACGCCGACGTCCTCCTCAAGATTGCCAACTCCAAATGAATAAAACCGCTCCTAAAGTTCCGGTCGAAAAACAACGTCTTTACCGCGCTCGCGCCAAAGCGAAAAAGGACCAAATCAAACATTTGTGCGGCCGCCTCGATCACGAGATCCAAATGGGTGAATCCCTGAAAAGCTCCGAGTGGCTCACCAAAGCCGCCGCCACCCGCGAAGAACTCCGCCAACTCGATCATTGAATGAAACTCGCTCCCGGAACGTATCGCTGCATCAGCGTGTGGCAACCATGGGCCTGGGCCATCTTCCACGGCAAAGGCATTGAGAACCGCCGCCGCCCATTCCGCTATCGCGGCCGCCTGCTCATCCACGCCAGCAAAACCACCCGGGACGTCGCCAGCGTTCTCGAGCTGCTCAATGTCCGCCACAAGCTCGCCGTCCCGGATGACCTCGCCTTCGGCGCCATCATTGGCATGGTGGAAGTTTTTGACTGCAAATATTCCGCTGTTGAATCCCCCTGCGGCTGGGGCGTGGCCGATGCCTTCCACTGGCATCTCCGCGATCAACAACTCCTCGACGAGCCCATCCCGTTCACCGGCCGCCAAGGCGTCTTTTTCTATCACCATCCTTTCTCTCCCATCCTGGACGCAAACGGCAACCCAAAACCACTCGAACTATGAATAAAAAAGAACTGCGTTATGTGGAACGCCAAACCTTTCGCCAAGAGCCCGACACCTACGACGGAAAGAACTCGAATCTCCATCGCCCACGTTGGATGACCTCGTATCCCAAGGAGGGAGATTCTGAAGACGGAGAGGTTCTTAAACTCGAACTAGACGCAAGACAAATGCCCCCTGGAAGCCGTGTAACCATCGAAGTTCCTTGCTGCCCGAAATGCGGCGATCCAGCCGACATGAATTTTGACTGGCGCAAACGCTATCGCAAGTGGCCCAACTGCCGATGCGGTTTTTCATGGAGAAAATGGGTCGAAGAAAATTTCAGCTAATTTTTTATGCAAAAAACCAACATCAACCCCGCCATCTATCAGCAATTCCTGGAGAGCGCCTCGAACGCCGGCGACAAAGGCCAAGCCCAATACTTCACGCCGGTTCCGTGGGCGCAAGCTCTCGCCATTCCGCTCCCGCGTTTTCGCCCTGTCCTGCTCGACCTGAATTGCGGCAGCGGCCATCTCCTGCGCGGCGCCGCCCGCGGCAGCACCAATCATCTCCTCGGTTGCGACATTGACCCGTGCGAAGATACCAGCGGCGCCATTTCCCTCCAACGCATCACCGGCGATCTTGCCCTGCTTCATCCCCTCGCGCGCGCCATTGATTTTTGCGCCGATTGCATTGTCCTCAATCCTCCCTGGGATTTGCATCTCTACCGCTCGCGACTGAAATTGCTCACCACCAGCGAACTCCCTGCCGTGCGCGCCGCCTTCGCCAATCACGATGGCCGTTGCGGCCGCGATACCATAGACAGCACGGTTGCCACTCTCTGCATCGCGCTCGACCTCTTGAGCCGTTGCGGTGAAGGCCTGCTCATCGGCAACGAATCCACCCTCCAACGCCTCATCCTCAGCCCCAACGCCCCGCACGCCGCCCTTGCCGAACACATCTGGGCTCACCTTGCCATCGAGGGAAACATCTGCACCAGCACCTCTCAGAATCGCCCGTCGGCGCTTGCCGACCCGCAGTCCGCATTTCAGACCGGCGTCATCTACTTCGCGCGCGACCACAGCAGCGGCCTGCCGCCGTCCAGCTCCCCGCTCCTGCGCTCCATCCCGCCGGCGCCATTGGCCGACCTGCACTCCGCGACCCTCGTTTGCGAAACCTTGCAGCGCGACCGCCTTCAGCTCCGCGACGGCCACGAAATAAAATCGTACAATCACCGCGTCGAAATCACTACGTCCAAATGGATCGCCGTGCGTGACGAATGGGAACGCCTCTATCCCACCGAGCGCACCGGCAATTTCATCCGCTACAATCTCTGGCTCACCGCCAACGGCCTCATCGCCACCAATGTTTCGCTCTTCGATACCGCCAGTTCGCGCGTCCTCGCCGAACAAGCCAACGCGCTTTTTGAACTCAACGGCAAACACCCGATGGAACTCGTCATCCAGCGCGCCCATCGCCGCGCGTTGGAACAAGCCGCCTTCGGCAACATCTGGCGCGTGGATCCCAAGTTGCAATCCGCTGTGCGCGAGGCCATCGAGCAATACAGCATTTGCCGCGCACCGCTCTACGAACTTTCCCCCATCCAGCGCCTTGGCTACCTCGACGAACAGGACCACGTCCTCTGCGAACACACCTTGCGCCTCACGCCCGGCCAAAATAATTCTCCCGCCGTGTTCCTCGCCGACCGCCAATACAAACTCCGCAGCGCCACGATCCAGGTCCAGCGCAGCGGCACAAAAACCAATCTCATCGGCCTGCTCGACGACGTGCAATGGAACGGACAGGAACTTGCGTTTTTTATCACCGACGAGCACGGCGTCGAACGCGTCTTCATGGAAGGCCGTTTGCGCGACGCCACCGTGAAGCTCAGCCTCGCCAATCAGTCCGACAAACCCTTGCGCGGCGATGAACTCGCCACCAGCGGCGAGCCCTCCGATTGTCCGATTGACTTTACCCTCCAGGAACTCGTCAGCCATTTCCTCATTCCCGATGTCCCCGACGTCGCCCGCGTGAATCCCGAAGCCTACCAAAACAACCTCAAACTCCTCGATGAAATCGAACAACTGACGGTGTGAGCCGCCGCCCAACTAAATGAACCCAACCTATACTCCCGGTGATTTCCTCCAATCCTACGGCCGCATTCGCCGCTTAAGCCGCAGTCCGCAAATGCGGCGGACCCAACGCAAAGCCGACCAATGCTTCAAAAACCTTTGCCGCATCGGCCACCGCAAAACCATCAAGGCCCGTCGTCGCGCCGTTTACTGGATCACCGAATATTCGCGCTGGAGCGAAAAACAATTCAACCAAAAATGAAATCTCAAAAACTCATTGATTGGTTTATAAACCTGTTTGTCTTGGCGGTCCTTATCTTCGCCGTTTACACCATCATCGCGAATTGGAACTCCGCCATCCCTTTCGAGGACCAGCGCCGCTTCGATAAATTAAAAGAAGCCCTCACGCTCGAAATCGTCATGCAATCCGCGCTCGCCGCAGAAATTGATTCCACCACCAAAGACCTCGCAACCATCAGCAACCGCCTCAACCACGCATCAAAATGAAATTCCGCCACTACCAGCGTGAAGATTATTCCCGCATGGCCATCCCTGACTCCGGCGCCATCTGCGCTCAGGACGCCGGGCTCGGCAAAGGCATCTGGGCCTATGTCTATCCCCTGCTCAAAGTCGGCTTGCTCCGCGATGCCGCCGGCGTTCCCGTCAAACCTGTCTGCCCCAGGGAACCCGTCCTGCTCGTCGCCAGTGGTGATCTGCACACGCAAATCCTCGAGGAAGGCCGCGATAAATTTAAAGTCCGCCCCACCCTGCTCGACAGCCAACAAACTTTCCTGCGCCTCTCTTCGCTCGATCCCCGCACCGGCCGCCGCACCCTCCCGCCCGGCTATTATCTCACCACCTACACCGAACTCACGCGCAATGGCGTCATCCCCTTCCCCAAGTTCAACCACGCCGATCCCTCCGCCGCCTGCGCCGCGCTCAACGTCACCGAGCGCGAAATCGAAGATTATTTCACCAGCCGCGTCACCCGCCTCGCGAAATGTTACGAACTGCTCGAGATCCGTCCCAACACCCCCGACGAAACCGCCGCCCATCTCCACGCCCAATGGCTCACCCTGCGCAAAGAATATATCCGCAACGAACAACGCTGCAAAGATCTCGATGACGCTTACTACGACCTCAAGAACTTCATCGCCGCTCGTCCCGCCAGGGAATTCAACGATCTCGATCCCGCCCAACAGCGCTTCCTCAAGGCCCGGCTCGCCCGGGACGCACACGAGGCCGCCTCGCAAAACGTGGACCGCTTTCGCGATGACGAAACCACCGGTCGCACCGTCAAATGCGTTTACTCCCCCAGCCTCGCCGATTTGTGTTGCGACACCTTTGCCGTTCTCGTCGGCGATGAAGCCGTGAAAATCAAAAGCGCCACCAGCCACATCGGCATCGGCTTCCGCCAGATCAATGCGCGCCACCGCATGATCATGACCGCCACCCCCATCAAAAATCGTTTGCCCGATATTTTCTTCCTCGCCCACACCGCCGCCGGCGGCCACTACGCCGCGCATCCGCGCTTTCCTTTCGGTCGCGACGGCCAGGAGGATTTCGCCGGCGAATTCTCCATCACCGAACGCAACCTCAGCCGTGAACAGGAAAAAGGCGGCCGCTTCGTCCGCCGCACCCCGCAAGTCTGCAACATCCATCGCCTTTGGAAATTGCTGGCTCCCCTCATCTGCCGCCGCCGCTTTGAGGACTGCGGTGAAGACGTCGTCAAACAAGTCCGCCACGTCATCCGCGTTCCCATGGGCCTGCATCAAGCCGCCGCCTACAAGTTCCACATTGACGCAAAATATTTGGATATCAATGGCCGCGAAGCCATCGGCGCGCGCCTTCAGGCCCTGCGCATCTGCGCCGCCAATCCCGCCAGCGCGCTCCTAAAACGCCCGGAGTCCGACAAGGACCGCACGCCCGGCCAGCCCGCCAGTCCGCACGCCTACATTCCCAAAGTTGCCGCCACCCTCACACTCATCGCCCAGATCCTCGAGCGCGGCGAGCAAGTCGTCATCTTCAGCGCCTTCCATGATTCGCTCGACTGTCTTAGCGCGCGCCTCCACGAAGCCGGCATCCGTCACGTCGTCCTGGATAGCCGCGTCAGCCCCGCCAAACGCGGAGTCGCCGCCGCTCAGTTCAAACGCGGTCCCGCGGGCGCGATCCCCGTGATGCTCGCCGGCGTCGAATCCATGAGTGAAGGCCACAGCTTCAACCTCTGCAACAACGCCATCCTCCTCGCCTATAGCTGGGCGTGGGACAAATTTCTTCAGGCCATCAAGCGCATCCTCCGCCTCACGTCCACCAAGGACGTCAATGTGTATTCCCTCCTGTGCGATGGCACGATTGACCGCCGTCTCGAAGGCAACATCATGGAAAAGCAGGACGCCACCGAACTCGTCCTCGACGGCCACCTGCTCGGCGAAGATCCCCACGAAGTCAACCTCGCCGAACTCCTCCAAAGCGCGCGCGCCGACTTCGCCCACATGCAGTCGTCACTGATTGACGAACGGGACCTCGTCAAAGAATGGCCCACCCTCCGCACGCGCCTCGCCGCCGCCATGCGCGCCTGGAATAACGAACCCGCCGCCGAAACCATCATCCCTCTCGAATGTCCTTCCACGCCCATGCTCCTGACAAATGGTAGCGCGGATTTGCCCATCGTACTCCCCGACCATCGCTCGTCGGCGCCTGCCGACTTCGACGATCTGCCGCTCTGGCAGCAAGCCGCATGAAAAAATCACCCCCGCCATCCGACTTTCGCAAGCTGCTCGATAGCCTCGATCATCGGCACAACCCGCATAAAGTTTTCTCCGCGTTCACTCGCTTTGCCGCCTGCGCCTTGGCCATGCAAACCCGTGAGCCCGAATACTTCGAGGAAATGAAACAGTGGCAAAAAGATGACATGTCCATTTTTGCCACCGCACTTGGGGCGCTGGTAATGGACATGGAAGCCCACCCGTTTGAAGACCTGCTCGGCGGCTATTACATGGAACAAGCCCTCTCCAAAAAAGGCCAGCAATGGAATGGCGAATTCCACACGCCCCCTTCAATCTGCGAATTAATGGCCCGCATGACGCTCAGCGACCTGGAAAAGTTTCCGGCCGACCAAAATATCACCATCTGCGAACCCGCGTGCGGCGCCGGCGCCATGATTCTCGCCATCGGCAAAGTCTGCGATCCCGCGATGCTCCGCCGCCTGCGCGTCACCGCCATTGATATCAACCCCATCGCCTGCGATATGTGCTTCATCAACACCACGCTTTGGGGCATTCCCACCCGCGTCATCCACGGCAACACCATCAGCAACGAAATGTGGAAAGCCTGGTCCAACATCCACTACATCATGCCCTGGCTGCCGCTGGCCCTGCGCATCAAATCGCCGGAGGCTCAAGCCCAAGGCCAGCCTCCAACCATCGAAGAGACGCAAGCCATCGCCACCCACGTCGCCGAACATCCCGTGGATCCGTTGTATGCCTCCCTCCCGCTTTGGGAACAAGCCGCTTAATCATGAAAAAAATCATCGCAAACTTCCTCTACTTCGGCCTCTGGATTTCGGGGGTGCTCACTGTAATTATTCTCGGATACCAAACCGTGACCGACATGCTCCGAGATCTCGGTGCGGTTCACGCCTTCATAGCTTTCGCCTGCGCGGGAGGCGTCATCTTCATCGGCGCGGGTCTTTTCTTTGCCTTCCTCTGGGCCGACAAACACCGCTAAAACCATGTTCAAAAATCAAAATCTTAAACTCCTTTGCGCCGCGCTCATCCTCACCGGCTGCACGACATCCCCAGCGCCCTCATCCACGACTCCCATTCCAAAAACATTGCCTGCGGTGGCATCACCGCCGCCACTACCGCCAGCGCCCACTCTGATGTTCATTCCATTCGTAACCGAGCCCGCCACCAACGCGCCAGCGCCCGCACAACCACTCACCCTCACCCTCAGCATCCTCATGACCGTCGTGCCCTGCGCCACCGGCCACAATGTTTTCCTGCTCTCCTCCACCGATCTCGTCACCTGGACGCCCTACTTGCAATTCGATTACCCGGCCAACGGCACCAACTTCCAACTCCGCACCAACTTTACCGGGCAGCGAATGTTTTTTCGCGCCGGCTCAAACTAACTCAAAACTTAAACCCATGAAAAATCTAACCACCATTTCCATCCTCACCCTCCTCGCCGCTGGCGATCTTGGCCTCGTATTGACAAACTCCTACCTGCGCGAACAAAACAACGTCATCGCCAAGTCCGCCGCCATGCGCCTGGGCGATCCCATCGTCGTGATTCAATTAGGCGGGTTAAGCATGACCAACGGACTTGGCCCGACCGTGCCCAACACCCAGATGATCATTACCAATTTAGATGGCGGTTATTACCACGGCCCGACCGACCTCCAACCCGAACCGACCGCCGACCCCGGCTCCGCCACCCTCAACTACCGCGACCCGCACAAAAGCTAAATTCGTTATGCCCGATCACGCGACCGAACCTTGGGAAAAGCACCCCGAGCAAATCGCCGATGGCAGCCTAGAAGCCGGGCTCATCTGCCTGCGCGCCTGGGTGAAACCCCATCAAACCATGACCCATCGTGACATCGCCAAAGTCTGTGGCGTCTCCCGCGGAACCATCTTCAACATCGAACATACCGCCGTTAAAAAACTGCGCCACGCCATGCGCAAACAACTCCGCCAAACCTACGGAGAATTTTTCCACCCCGGCAACACTCACGAATCCGTATGACTTACGACAATCAACGTCTGACCTTGGCTCAGCTCTTACCTAACATTTTTGCCATACGCCGATACAGCAATGGCACGTATCAAATAATCAAACGTGGAGGTACCCAATTCGAAGGGCCAGTTCCAACCTTTGACCCTTTGAGCTTCGAAGCCATACACCAGATTGAGGCGCTTCTGCTGGATGTGTCCGCCATCGAAGTAAAGCGTTCCTACGTCAACCATCTCATGAACATCGTGGGCGTTTCTCCCAACATGAACGGCAAATGGTCTTTCATCCAGGATTTTGCGCTCATTCACGCCACCAAATTTAACAAGGCGCAAGCCATGTTGCGCGCGTTCGGCCACTGGAAAGACTCTGAAACCACTGAACCATCTTTGGATTTTGAAATATAAAACGCCATGAGCACCACCCGCCAAACCCTCGAACAAATCATGACGGAAGCGGCCGCCAAGCTCGCCGAGCACGCCGACTCCGTTCTCATCATCGTCACCTATCGCGACGACGATGACGACATGGCCACCGCTGCCCTTTCCACCCGCAAGGGAAATGTCTTCGCCGCCACCGAATCCGCCCGCGACTTCCTGCGGCGCACCGACATCAAAAACGACTTCGCCCTCAGAAAATCCCTCGAAAATAACGAGCCATGAAAACCACCGTCGCCTTCCTCCAAAACCAATGGTTCAAAGACCCAGAACGCGTGCGGAAAATGATCAAAGAAGATGGCGAAGAACTGCGTCTCCGGATCCTCGAGTACGCTCTGTTCGCTGGCTGCCTTACCGGGAGGCGTTTGAAGGCCGCCTTCGGCGAACTCTGCGACGAAATCCACTGGGAAGAAATCAGCCGCGAAATCGGTGGCCACGCAAGCTCGGTTTTTCCGCCTGATATGAAACACATTGGCGAAGTCCTAGCCACTCAACGTCCTCAAATCATTCTTATCTTTGGCAAGCACGCGGCCGCAGCTCTCGAACCAGCCATCCAAACTGCCCTGAGCGAAGGCGATTTAGAATGGCGTCCTCACTTAATCACCGGCCCACATCCCGCCGCCCGCCAAGTCAACACGATAGACGACCTCAACCGCATGCGCGATGACCTCGTCCGTCTCCTCAACCTGCATTGACTCGCAAAGCCCGGCGTCATTTAGACCGCAAATGGTAGCGAGCCGGCTTTCTTTCCCCCAGTGGCAGCACCGCTAGGTGCCGGGCAAATAATTCGGCAAAATCTCCGAGAACCCAAAGCTCACCTTGTAGATCTGCACGTTCTCGCCCACGCCCACGATCACCCCGTCCACCCGCGGCAAAAATCCATACGCCACGTCCAGCTCCTCCGGCTGCGGATAACTGCCCCCGCTATTGTCCCCCGTCAGCAAGGCCCGCTGCTGGCGCGCCCACGCGATCGCCGTCGCCTTCGTCGCTGCTGACACTTCCCCGCGCACCTGACGGCTGCCCGGCTCCAACCCGCCGTCCTGGACGATGCTCACGCCGCCTGTCCCGTCCGGCGCTCGCGGGACCGATTGCGTGATCCAGCGTGTCCCGGAATATTTCACGCTCTCCGTCACCTTCATCTCGAGCAAATTGCCGATGCCCGTGATCTTCGCCACATACCGCGCCTCGAAATCGTATTTGAGAAAAACATCGAGCGTGCTGTCCGACGTATATTCGCGGTCCACCCCGCTGCTGTCCGCCACCAGCGAACCCAGATTGAGCGTCGCCAATAGCGTGGCCACCGCCGCCGTGGCGGTCGCCACGTCCAGCGCATAGACCGTTCCCTGCACCCGCGATTCGCGTTGCAGTTGCAGATAATCGTTGGAAGTCGTCAGGCCGTAGCGATACGCCACCTTGCCTACCGCCTTCGGCACGAAC
The DNA here is from genome assembly GCA_036268055.1 of Verrucomicrobiia bacterium. Taxonomy (NCBI): domain Bacteria; kingdom Pseudomonadati; phylum Verrucomicrobiota; class Verrucomicrobiia; species Verrucomicrobiia bacterium. Next base: position 57,122 of record DATAUW010000027.1, read on the forward strand.
GCGCTGAAACTGAAATCAAACCGGACATCCTGCGCCGCCGGGGAATTGCTGTCCGCGTTCGCCGTCAACGTCGCGTAGCGCAACGACTCGCCCGTGATGATCATCCCCGCATAAACCGACTTCACGGTGGATTCGTAAAGTCCCTTCGCCGCCAGATTCGTCGTCGCAATCACCGAGCCGCTCACGGACACCGCATCATTGCCGAACGTCTCCGTCGTCCAATCCGTGCTCATTTCCACGTACGCATTTCCCGCCGGCATGCGGCTCTGGTATTCGTAGGCAAAACTCAGCGAGACAAACTCGATGTTGTTCGCCGCCTGCGTCTGCCGCTGGTCCCACGTCACCTGGGAAGATTTGAGGAACGCCCCCGGCCCAAGCTGCGGCTCGCGGCCCAAACCCAGCGCCTGGGCCTTCACCAGCGCCGCCGTATAAGCCGCGTCCGCGGACGAACCGCCCGCCGAGACGGTCCCGGAATACGTCGTCATGATCATCCCGGATGTCACATCCTGCTTGCTCCCCTGCTGCAATTTGAAACCCAGGAGCGACGCCATCCGTTGCCGGTAACTCTCCGAAAAACTCAATTCAATGAACGTCGTCCCGTCCGCCGCTTCCAGCGAGGCAATCGTCGCCGTCTTGTCCCCGTTCGCAAACACCCGGCGCGATTTCTGGTTCGCTTCAAGCTGCTGGCTGATATTGAAACCGTAAAGCGTCAGGACCGATGTCCGCACCGTCCCGAGCTTCGCGATCGCCAGCGCTTCGTCCGGCGCGAGAATCGTCCCCGAGAAACCCAGCATCGTGTCCCCCGTCTCAATGTTCGTGGTCACATCGCTCACATAATCCGCCGTCGCATAGCCCGACTCATTCGGGAAGAGCGAATAGATCATTGTGAAACTCCAATCAATCCCTGTCAGCGCCTGATTGATTTCCGCCTTCAAATTTTCCACGCGCCCGACCTGGCTGAACGCGCCGTAGGTCAGCGTGCCGTCGGCATTGTTCACCTCATTGAGCATCGCCGTTTGTTGCGCGATCAGCGCCGTGCGCAACGCCGTCAAAGTCAGCTTGGCATCGCCCAGCCACGTCCCGCTCGCCGTCACCCGGCCGCCCGCCATCGAGCGTTGCGACCGCAACTCATTGAACCGCCGCGCCGAATATTCCTGCGCAAAATGCACCGTGTTCCCGAACGGGATTTGTTTTTTATTTTTCGTCGCGACAAACGTCAGTTGAAGGTTGTCGCTGCGGAACCGCCGATACTCCACCGTGAACGATAGCTCGATGAACGCATTGCCATCGCCGTTCGCCTGCACCAGGTCCGCCTTGGAATCGTTCCGCAACTGCTGGCTCTGCACGTTGAAACCATACTGCGTCGTCGCCGCCGTGATCACCGCCGCCAACTGCGTGCGCGCCGTCGCCTCGGTGAACGCCGTGATTTTGCCCGTCAACATCAGCCATTGCTCGCCCGTGTTCGCGTCGCGCTGCTCCGCCGAATATTCCACCGTGGCAAACGTCGCCTCCTTCGGAAACACCGTGTAGCTCGCCGTGAAGCTCCAGCCGATTTGATACTTCAGCTCGTCAATCTCACTCGAGTATTCCTCCGGGCGCACCGTCCCGTTGAACACACTCCCCTGCGCGCCGAATTGCAACAGCCCATCCACCGAGCCGTTGAGCGCCGTGTCCATCGCCGCCTTTGCCGCCAGCAACGCCGTGCGCCGCTGGTCCAGCGCCAGCGTCGGATCGCCCAGCAAATAACCCGTCACGGTGAGCTTGCCCTTCACCACCTTGCGCTGCGAGTGATACGTCGAAAACCGGTCGGTATTGATCACCTGCGAAAACTTGCTCACATTGCCCAGCGTCAACACCGCCCCGCCGCCGGCATACGTTAGCGGCAAATTATTCGTCACCAGGTTTTGTTCGTAATAAAAAAACACCAGATTGAATTGCATCTGGTAAGTGCCCCATTCCTCCGGCAAATCGTTCGAGACCTGCGTCACCGTCTGGTTGATATAATTCGTCCCGTTGTCCGTGTTCGTCCATTGCAACACCGCCTCCTGCGTCGCCAGCGCACTCATCAAAGCCTGCACCAGCGAATAATTGTCCCCGTACGATCGCTGAAACAAAGTCACTCCCACCTTCAGCGTCACCTTGACCCGTTGCCCATCCTCAATCTCGCGCTGTTGCGAAATCGTGAACTCGCCCATGTTATGGATCGCAAACCCGTTATAAAATAATTGCATAATTCAAATCGCTATCGAATCCAAAATCTTTTGCGCCCGTATGCCTTCCGATGTTTGATTTTGCTCCGCTCCACTTCCTCGCGCGAAACAATGTCCGACTGCCTCCCCGGCCGCAATTTGCTCGCGTCTCGCGTGAAATGTTTCCGCGGCTTTTCTTTCGTCGGCCACAGCAAAACCAGCAACACAGCCAGCAAAATCACCGCCGCAAATAATTGTTCAGGAATATCGTTCATGCTTATCCGTAAACCGCACCCACGGAATGTCCCAAAGACTTGCCGATAAATCCCGCACCGCCGCCATTGCCGCCCGACTGCGCATTCTTCGGCGCGGATCCCGCCGGCGAACTCACCGAACCGCCCGGAACCGGATGCGCCTTGCCCGCCGCAGCGGTCAACCGATCGAGCGCATCCGCCGCCGCCCCGGCACTCCCCGCGAGCTTGGAAACATTTGCCGCCGCCGCATCGTAAGTGCTCGTGTCCGGCAATACCTTTTGCAAACGCGCCGCCAACTCCCCGGCCGCCGTCGAGATTTGCGTCAGCGAATTGTCAAACGCCGGTTCCCCCGGTCGCTTGCCGCCGCGATTGCGCTCCGCCATCAAGTCCATCATCTGCGGATCGAACCGCGGATCCACCATCGAGAGATCCTTGCGCATGTCCGGCGAAAGCGCGAGAAATTGTCCCGGCGACATCTTGCCGCCCGTCCCCATGCTCAACGCCGCCAGCTTCCGCAACATCTCGGCGGGCCCAGCCGACAACAACGAATGCTCAAACTCTTTCCGCCGGTCCACGATCAACTGATTGATATCGCGCTCGATGCCGAAACTTCGGTTCCGCAATTCGATTTGCGTCTGGTAAAGCTGGTTCTGAAGTTCCAGTTCGCGCGCCACCGTGCTCACCGTCTGCGGCCCCTGCAGCATCTGGTTCAACCGCTGGCGAATCCCGTCGCGCCGATGCTGCAACTTCTGGGTTTCATCGCGCCCATAATCAAACGACGTCGTCTCGCGCCGACCTTCCTCCCGCCCAAACTGCGCCTGCGCCTGCGCCTCGATGATCGCTTTGTTGCGGCGGATGGCATCAATTTCCGCTTGGTTTTTTTTATTCTGCTCTATATCGCCGCTCCTTTCTGCCTGACGGCGGGCGAATCCTAAACCTTCCTGGCCGGGAACTTGATTCTGATTTAATGACTCGCGGGCTGCATTAATACTTTCAATGTCCGCCTTGGCTTGGCTGGCGGCGGCATCTTCTTTGGCGTCCTGCCCAAAGAAGTGTTGAATGGCCGCGCCCACTTTATCACCGCCGAACCCTTTTTCTTTTTCCGCCACCGCCAATCGCTGCCTGGCATCCTGCTCCTGCGCGTCGAGTTCTTTAAGCCGCTTCTCTTTCGCCGATTGGCCTGCGGTATCCGCCGCGTCCTCGGTATCAAGAAGCTGAATGTGTTTTTTTATCGCTTCGTTTTGCGCCTGCAAACTCGCCACCTTCAATGCTGATTTCTCAATCGGATTGTTCGCGTTTACCTGATCAAAGATCTCTGCCATGCTTTCCCAAAGCAATTTCTGGGCTCGAATGGCCGATTGATATTTTTCATCATACTGGATCGCCTTTTCGTACGCGTCGCTCTGATCCATAAAGTTGCGAACTTTATTGCCGTTCAGCTCCTCTAACTGCGTTTGCTTTTCAACGATGCTTTTCGCTCGCGCATCATATCCAATTCTACCAAAGCTTCCCCTCTGCTTTGCCTGAAGACGTTCTATCTCATCCGCCAGCGTCCGTTGCTGATTGGATAAAGAGACAAATTGTTTTTGCAGCTCCTCGCGACGGGCTGCGCCCAGCTTGTTTCGCTCGGCATCCATCAGGTTTATCACGCCCCCGATGTCTCCTTGCTTGAGCAGTTCCGCAGTCTGCTTCCGAAACGTGTCTTGAAGCATTTGCTGTTTCTTTATATCCGGTTCATACAAGCCGACCAGTTCGCTGGCTTGGGACAGATACTTTTTCTGATCCGCGGACTTCATCCCTTGAAATCCTTTTTCCGGACTGACCGCCCGCTGAATCGTTGCCAGTGCATCCGCCGCTTCGGCGTACGCGTTCGCCGCCGCACCCGCTTTTTGCGCCTCCTCGTTAAAACCTGCCAGCTTGGCTTCTGCTTTCTCGCTCGAAAGACCGATCATTTCCATGCCCTTGTTGAACGCATAAATCCCCGCGGCCGTCACTACCAGCGGTACAAACCAGGACTGCAACGCGATCAACCCTGCACCCAACGCTCGGGTTACCCCGCCGATCGCCGTGGCCATCGCTCTCACTGGCGCGCTGGTAACCGCGGAAGACCGGCCAACGCGCATCGCCGCCTCGCTCCACGCGTATAGTTTGCTGTAAACCGGCTGACGCGTTGCGCCTATAATTCCCGTTTGCCGCGTCCCCACATTGGTTGCCAGCGCGCCGCCAACGGTATTCGCATAAAGCTGCATCATGGAACCGTTAAACTCTCCGAGCACTTGCCGGATGTGACCTTGACTTCGCCCCAGGAAACCGTCCCCTCCCTTCAAACCTGTTAGAATGGATTTCGCGGTGCCCGCCGCCAGCAAACCGCCGATCGCCGTCGTCAGCCAGCTTGCCGCCGGCGTGTTCGCCAGACTGAGCAAATTGTGGAATGCGGTTGCGGTGGCCGTCATCGCCTGCGCTGGGCCGTTACTGCCTTGAATTACTACGAATTTTTCCCATTCAGCCGTCAAACCTTTCAACTGATTTTTTAACGTCGCAACGATTTTGGCGTTCTCCTGTTCTGCCGTGTTCAAATGCAACTGCGCGTTCACCGCCAGAATCTGCGCCTTGATATATCCATCGAGCATCGCTTCCAACCGCGAGGACTGCGTCTTGCCGCCGACCGTGAACAACAAACTCTGCCGCTGAAGCTGGTTCAAATGCTGGTATTTGACGAACAGATCCGAGAGCAAGGCCGACATGCCTTTGATTTCCTCGCCGCCCGTGCTCGTCTCGAATTTGAAATTCTGCCGCAATTTTTTCTGAAGGTCAGGATTGCTCAGCGAGAGAATCACGCTCTTCATCATATTGCCGATGTTCGATCCGCTCTGTCCCGTTCCGCCAATCGTCGCGCCGAGAATGCCCTGCAATTCCGCCAGTGGCAAACCCGCCTGCCGCGCCACCGCCGCCACGCGCGAAAGCCCTTGCAGCATGTCCTCGTTGGTCACGTTGTATGAATTGGAAATCTGGACGATCTGCCCCAGCTCACTCCGCAGGTCGCTGACATCCAGCCCATACGCCTGCATCACCGCCTGCATTTTTTCCGTGGCTTCCAGCGCGTCAATCTGCGCCACGTTCGCCGCCATGAGCGAGACGCGCACCGCCTCGTTCACCTGCACCCGCGTCAGGCCCAGCCGCGACCACTGGATCGCCGCCTCCATCGCCTGCTCGGTCGAGGATCCATTCGCCGCCGCGAGCCCGATGATGTCCTCGGTCAGCGCCATCGCCGAACCGCCCACGCCTTTGAACACCTGGTCCAACCGTCCGACCTGCGGCCCGATGTCCACCAGCCGGCCCATGCTGTAAGTCACCAGCTCGAGACTTTTGTAAAGCACGCCCACGCTCGCCGCCCACGTCGCCACCTTGGCCGTGTTCTTGATAAAATCACTGGCCAGATAACCGCCCTCCTTGCGCGACTCGCTCATGGCCTTGGTGAGCCGTTCAATCTTCGCGCCCGCCTGGTCATACGTGACCGTCATGGTTTCTTTGCGCCCATTGGTTTCCCGTTCACCCACCAACCGCCGCCCGCCGCCCGGCAATAAACTTTGCCGGTCCGAAATCTGCCGGCCACCTGTGCGCATGAAATCCGCCCATGCCGAATCCGCGCCCTGATACGTCAGCGTTTTATACGCCGCCGCCTGCGCTTGCTGGCGGTTAAGGTTCGCTACCTTTTGCGCCTGCGCGGCGGCTTGGTTGGTACTGCGCTGGCCCGCCGCGAGAAACCGGTTATGATCGCGAATCCGTTTTTCATTCGCGCGCCGCTCCGCGTTCAACCGCGCTGCTTCCTCGGCCTCACCCTTGGCGCGCGCCGCTGCCAGCGCCTTGCGAATCGCTCCCTGTTTTTTCAAGTCATCGCGCATCGCCTTTTGCGCAAGATCACTGCCGCGCCCCTCAAGTTTCGATGCCGCCCCACGCGTCCGCGAAACCACCGTGCCCAAACCCAGCGCTTCAAATTCCGTGGCGCGTTCGCTCGGCTCGTCCGCCGATCCAAATATCCCGCCCAACTGCTGGGCCTGCTTCCGATGGATCGCCGCTATCTTTCGCGGGTCATTCGTTCCTGCAAGCAGGCCTTCCATCTCCGCGCGAATACCCGCGATCTCCTGTTGCAACTGTTGTTTCGCCGCGCGCGCCGGGCTGCTGATGCTCACCTGCTTGACCTGCTCAAGCTGCCCCTCCACTTCCTTGAAAATATTTTCCACCGTCTCGCCGGCGCCCTCGTAATTTTTCCGCGAAACCAATTTCGAATCGGCCGTTGTCACCGTCCGCTCCTCGATCAGCGCGCCATCTCCTTCCGAGAATTCGCCACCTTTTTTGCCACCCTTGCCACCGCGCCCACCGCCGCCACCATTCCCACCACCACCACCCGAAACCGAACCCGCCGGAATGTTCACCCCGATCGGTCCCGGCCCAATCGTCGCCGTGATCTGCGAGGCCGGAATAATCAAATCAATCTTCCCGCCACCCACGCCGATCGTCCCCGGCGCGCCGCCCCCGCCGCCGCCGAACAGCGCTCGCAACGCATCCACCGGATCTTTCGCCGACCGCACCGCCGCCTTTTGATAACCGGAAAAAAACTTCGCCGCGCTTCCCGCCCCGGAAATGTTCAGGTTCTGGCCTTCAAATGTCCGGCGAAGCGATTGCAAATCGGACTGCAATTTTTTCTCTTTTGCGAGCAAGTCTTTGCGCGCCGAATCGTGTTGCGAGCCGCGCAACGTCTTGCGCTTGTTTTCCGCCGCCGACATCGCCTGCGCCAACTTCTCCTGTTCGCGGAGGAAATATTGACGGACATCCTTGGGATCGAAGCCGAGCATTTTTGCGGCGTCCGCCTGGCTGATGCCTTTGCCGCGCTTCGATTGGAATTGTTTTAAAACATCTTCAATCCCCTTCGCCGTCCGCGTAAATGCCGAACTGGTGGAAACCGCGTTGATGCGGTTCTGAACCGATTGCAACTCCCCGCTGATCGCCACGAGCTTGCGATGCGCCTCCTCCAACCCGGGCAACGGCAACTTCGGCGCCGTCACCCGCAACTCAACTGCATCCAAAAGTTCACCCATAATATTTAATGGTTTCCAAATTCACATTCCGCACTCCGCATTCCGCACTTAAACCATCCCCATCTGCTTTTTCATCGCCTCGTATGGATTGACTCCGCCGCCGCCCTTTTCATTGCGCTTGCGCCAGTCCTCTTTCCACTCGTCGCGATACGCGTCGCGCGTCTGGCAAAATAATTCAAACGCCATCATGCGCGCCCGGTCGTCCACGTCCGCTTCGCGCCATTGCCGCGGCGTCATTCCCCACGCCTTCGCCGTTCGCAATTCCAAAAACTCCTGGTCAAACGGCGGCAGCGCCGGCTCGTCCGGTCGCGCGCGCTGCTTCCAGCCCCTCAGTTTTCCGAGGCGCTGGGCGAGGTAAAATTTGTGCGCTCAACCACTCCCATCCCGCCGCCCTGAATCGTCGCCGCCAAAAATTCCAGAATGTTTTCCGAGAGGATGCTGCTGACGAACTTGTGGATGTCCACCGGGTTCATCAGCCCCGGTTTCTTCGCGGACACCACCGGGCAGCCGAAATAAATCAAGAGCGACCGCCCCTGCGCCTTCGCCAATTCCTTCCGGGCGCGATACTGCAAATCGAAATAATCGTAATCCCCGCGCTTCTCCACGAATGGAGGAATGACTTTGTTTTCCAGGGCGCGCACCTGCTCGCTCAACTCAAAGCTCACCCGCTTGCAAACGAGTTCAATCACGTCGCCATCCATCGCGAACTGGCAGATCAACGGCGCGTCCACGCGCGTTTGCAATTCGTCCAGCGACCCGATTTTCACCACCACCGCCGCGCTGCCTTCCCCTGCTTTGACTTTTTTATTTTTCATTTTTTATTTTGTTATTTCCACACTCTCAACGGTAGGGCGGAGCTGCCGCTCCGCCGTCTTGCTTGAAACTGAACACTTGAAACTTGAAACCTCATTCCTGCTGGCTCACCAACGGCCAGCGCAATTTCACCGCGCACGAAAGAATCCGCAGCCGGTAAGCCAGGTCCGCTGAAGGCGCGCCGTCACCCGGAAACGCCATGCGCGGCGGCATCGGCCGCAGCCGATGAATGCCCTTTTGAGCCAGCGGTTCCGTCGCCAGCGAATTCTGCAATAACCCGAACAACAACCCGGCGCCGTCCTGCACCTGCTTTTGCGCGTTCGGATCGCCGCCCGTCTCGGAAGACCGGATTAAAAATAAAATCGTGGCATGGCCGCATGCGCGCTGCTGGCGAACCGCCGGTTCCGAGCCCTCGGGCAACGCCGCAATCTCCGCCTGCGTCAGCGTGTCCCAGTAGGTGTAAACGCTCGATGGCGCCACCCAAACCGTACTGAGGCCGATGGCCGCATCCAGCGTCTTCGGCAACGGCGCCTCCTGCGATCGCAACTGCGCCACCGGAAACTTTACCGCCCCATTTGCGCCAATCGCGTGATTGCCGCCGTCAAAAAAGCCCGCGAGGAATTCCGCAAACAAAGCCAGCACCGAACCCTCCAGGTTCAATCCATTGACCGCACTGGAATTGAGCGATGGCATTACGTGACGTTGTAAACCGGCGCGTTGGTTTCCCCATTTCCCGATTCCGCATTGGCCTTCTCTATTGACCCGTCGGCGCCTGCCGACCGTTTCGCATACAGCTTTTCCCAAAGTTTATTTTTCCGTATCCGCTGAAAATTCTCATGGCCATCATTCCATGAGGCTTGATGCGGCACATACCGCGTCTCCGCGCTGACCGCTCCCTCGGTATGTTTCGGTTTGAAATCCTGTCCGTTCGTTCGACTCATAATTCGCCTTTCATCGCTTTTAACTCGCCCATCATCTTCACGCGAAACCGAGCGCGCACCATCTCGCGCCACGCGCCCAGCACCGCCCGCAACCACAAATCCACCTTCTCCGGCGGCAGCCGGTCCGCCTGTCCCGCCGCGAGAAACGCCGTGATATGCGGCGCCAATCTTTGCCGCGCGATCAACGCCTTCACCCCCGGCCGCGGCGTGAGCATGATGTAGGAAATCAATCGCGCAATTTCCTCGCCTGTCTTGCCCGCGTCCCGTTCGTCGCGCCGCTTGCCGCCTTCGGCCTCCGAGGCCTCCACCCATTTCAAAATCAATTCCTCAAACTCCGCCACCGGCAGATCAAACAGGCCCATGCCCAAATCCTTGTTCGCCGTCACGCCCGCCGCCGCCTGCGCCGATGCCAGGATGTCGTGCAACGCCGGGAACGGCGTGCTCATGCCGATGCTCAAACCGCCGTCGAACAAACCCACCGCCAGCCTGGAAATGAACATCGGCACAAATTTCAGTTCCGCCGGCGCGGCCAGCACATTCAAAACTTTGGTGGCGATCTCCACCGCTTCGTCGCGCCAATGCTCCGGCCGCAATACGCGCGCCGCCGCTTCCGGAACCCGCTGGATCAGCCGTTCCGTCTGCCGAATCACACCCACAATGTTCGATTCAATTCGCATGGCTCACGTGGCTTTTCTCAACAACACCGTCCGCATCAACCGCTGGCCGCGCACCACCGCACCCCAGGTTTGCGTCAGCTTTTCCGAAGTCGGTTTCGCCACCCATTTTTGACCGTCAATCGGCTCGCCTTCATTCGTCAAAAAAATAAATTCCAGCTTGTCTTTCCCATCCAGCGGCGTGTCCTGATGAAAGTCCGCGATGCAATCGCCCCGCTCGATCTCATTGAATTGTTGCACGCCCGTGTTGTTCGCCGGCTCGGGAAAATGCAGGAATGCGCGCACGCAAATGCTTTCCTCGACCGGCGTCCCGGTCTTGCTTTGCGTCACCGGGTCAATCGCGCCCGCCGGATAAACCGCCCACGTCACCTTCACCAGCGTCCCGTTCTCCTCGAGATTCGCCGCCAGCCGGTTTATGATTTTCCCAATTCTGCTTCTCATGATCCTTCTTGAACAAATTCCGTCATGATCGCCGGGCCGGACAGCGTCAGCGCCACCGCGCCGTCGGCAAATATGGAAAACACTCCCGTCCCCGAAGTCGGCGCGCTGTCGTCAAACGAGGCTCCGTACAGATTCCCCGCCGCATCTACCGACGCCACGCGCACGTTGCCGTAATAAAAATCCACCCGCGGGACTGCGCTGATGTCCGGCGCGCGCTGCATCAAGCCCGTCACCACCAAACCCTGGTCCGCATTGACTTCGAGCGCCGGGCCGGAAGCGCCGTCGAACGTGATGGTGAAATCTCCTGAACGATTGGTCGGACTGTAAGCCAGGACGGCGCGCGTGGCACTGATGCCTGTTGTCACTTCCGCAAAAGTTTGCGCCACCGGATCGTAATTGTACAGCGGCATCACGCCGTCCGGCCCGTTCCACAAAACGTAATACGGCAGCGTCGTTGAAACCGCCGGAACCGCTCCCTCGCCACCCGTCGGCGGCGCCATATATTCCGAATCGAAAACCATTTCATCCGTGAACCCCTCGTCAATCGTCCGGCTGTTCCGCGAACGCTCGCTGATCGTCACGTTGTAAAACGTCTCACGATGCCAGTTGCCCGTGTCCTCGTCCGTCCACACGATATCGAGGACATAATATTGCGGAACCGTCGTGAACCCGCCCGCGTTCGTGATCTGCAACGCCCACACCCGTCCAAGGGAAATCTCGAACTGTTGGATCAGCGGATGCCGCCGCGGATAACTCACCCCCGTTGGCCGCGTCTCGCCTTTGATCCAGCGTTCCCGCACCGAAAGACTTTCCGCGTCTGCACCGTTCCAAAGCGCGTTGCCCGAAATCGAGCCATCCGCCGCCGCCGGATAAAGCGAGATCTTCGCCTCCAGCAACGTCAGCACAAATTGGTTCGTCAAATTCAAGTTCATTGGTATTTACGCCGTCGCGACCGGCAATTCGACTTCCAGCAATTCGACCGATTGCCCGCGGAAGGCGTGAGTACAATCGTCTAGGAACTGGGCTATCCCGTCGTTGATCCAGGTGTGGCAGCGGAAGCAATGGAAGACCGGCGTTTCATTCGGATGCTCCTTATTATATTTGCACCAGCATGTATCTTTTGATGCGTCGAATTCTTTCGCAAAATGGCCGGATGTGAGCAGCACGCTTGGTTTTAAGGTGGGCTTCTCACAGTCTCCGTTCCACGTCCACCAACCGGTTCCCGCACGCGTTCCCTTGATGATGACCGGCAATGTTAATTGGCTCGTCGGCCCCGGCAAATGCAACCTGACATGCGTCGCCTCACTCGGCTCGCATTGAACCATCTGGCCGTCTTTGGATTTTAGTGGAATCGCTTTCATTTATCACCGGGTCTGCACCGTTATGCCCGCCGGTCCAATGCTCACCGCCATTACCGGCGCATTCACATTCATGTCCGTCATCAACCCCCAAATATCCAAACCGCGCAGCGCGTTCACCCAGCCGTAAAAACTTTGGAAGCTGTCGAACATCCGGCCGTTATCCAGCTCGTAAATCGCGTTCTGCAATTCGCGGATGAAAAAATCCTCCCGGCCAAACTTCTCCTCGATGGCCCGCGTGCGGTACGAATACTGCGCCGTCTCCGGCGCTTTGAACGTCAGCGCCGCCTTATACATCAGACGCGCCAAATCGCACGGCTGCGTGATGCCGGGGAGGATGCTCTTGCGGTCCATGCCCAATTTTTGCCCGGGCACTTCGCCGCACATCAGCTTGGTCCGCACCACGTCGTCAATCGCCTCGTCGCTGTAATTGGGAAACGACTTGTCGAAATCCCCCAGCGTCACGCGCACCGGCACGCGCAACTGCTGGATCTGTACGATCGTCTGCGGCGAGGCCACCGGCAGCGGCGCTTTGATCTCAAAATGAATCACCGTGGACCGGCTGAACGCATTGCTCACCGGATAAACCGTGACCGCGCTCGTCGCGGTATTCGTCACCAGCCATTGCGCCTCGAACTCGCCCGGAAGATTCGTTTGCCCGGAAACAAATTGATATGATACCTGACCATTCGCGGGCGATCCCACCACCGTGGCATTCGCGGTGAAGGTGAACGGCGAATTATTTCCCGTGCCGCCCGGTATGATCGGCCCAAGCTTTTGCTCAAACACAAACTGCACCGTGCAACCCGTCAGGTCCACGATCGCGCACGTCGGGCCATGGAGCGTCGCGCTGATCAGCGGCAAATTTCCCTGCGTTAAGACAATGGTTTTCAAAATAAATTCAGCCCCTACTTGCCGAAGCGTTCAGTGCGCGGTTGCAATACGCCGTTGGATTTGACAGTCCAATGCTCGCGAGGAAAAGTCGCGGAAGGCATTCTTTCAGGCTGTACATCAATCCACCAATTCGTATCTTCATGGTTTCATCACCACCTTTCATTAAATCTTTCATCCTTGTTGCGCCGCCGTCGGCAAAAAATCTCCCAACCACACCTCCGTATATCCCGGGCAAATATTCGGGCGGCTTTCCACAAAACGCCCGTGGCGCTCCGCCATTTTCACCAGCCGCTCCGCATTCGCCGGCAACACCAGCAAGCGAAATCTCCGGCCCAACTTCAGCAGCATGCGAAATTGCTCCCACTCCACCCCGAGCGCGAAAATCATTTGCGGCGTGAGACCCTTCAACGACTCGTCGTCAATGTCGAACGAATCAATCAGGTTAAAATTATTTTCCGCGTCCATAAATTAATTGATTGTCAGCCGGCGAAACCGCTCCACGTATTTGTCCACATGATGGTCCTCCGCCAGCACCATGACGTTCCCGGTGAATTTTGCCTTCCATACTTCCAGCGCGTCGGACGTGATCTTGAACCAAAGGTTCGGATCAATCTTGTATTGCGGCCGATTGGCATTCAGCAGCACGCAATGACCGCTGTGCCGGTTTCCCGCAAACCACCCGGGCAGACGGCAGATGGCATCGTCGCCGTCTTCCACGCGCCAATGCCGATCGCCAAACAGCACGTCGCACATCAGCGCATAGTTGGCATCGCCGCCACGTGGCTCGCCGAACGTGTAGCACGAATCAATCGGTCGGCCCGTGAGTTTGGAAATGTCCGGCAGGCAACGTGTCGCCACCGCCCCCGCTTTGCTGTGCCCAAAACCCGCCACCGGCTTTCCGGCTTCCATGCGGCTCAGGGAATCCATCACCGCGTCCCTCACGCCATTCCACGCCAAATCAAAACCGTGATGCACCCCGCATACCACGCCGCCGATCAAACGCGCTGACCGCAACACTTCCAGGTCCTTCATCACGTCGCGAAAATTGCGCGTGCCCGGAAAACCGATTTCGATTCGCTTGGCGGTCTCGCGAATCATCACCGCCGTGTCCGTCACCGGATCGTAGATCGTCGGCTTTTCGTCATAAACCGCTTGGGCGCGGCGAGCGAAATAATACGCCTCCTGGATGTCGAACTCAGCTTGCACGGTTTTATTTTTTGAAGTTCGGATTATTGGCGATTGCGGTCATCACCCCGAAGTCCACCATCCGTTCACCATCCATAATCCATTTGTCAGTCCCCTTTTTGTTCGGCCCGGGCGTGATGCCCACGTTGTTCGTCAACGGTGGTGTCATATATTTTCCGTAGTGGTCACGCAAATAGCAGAAGCGCTGATAGGCTTCTTCGCTAATTGGGAAACCACCCGGTGCGTTTGTGCCCTGCAAACCGCTGGTAGCAGCGTTCCCATCCATTGAGGGACGGGCAGCTCGCACAACCTTCGGCTTGACTGTAAAGCAACCGCTAAGTAGCAGGGCCAGTATTGGGAGAAGCAGCAATGTCTTTGCGAATTTCATCTATGTTTCCTTCCGCCACGTCTTTTTGAATTCTATCGAATGCCGCCTGTTCCTGGGCTTTGGCAGCGGCCGCTTGCACTTCAGGAGTATTCTCCTCGGTGTCGCGTTGCTTGACTAAGTCGGTTGCGGCGGTGACCGCATCGGCCACCGCCGCGACGTCCGAAGTTGGAACCGGAGGAAGATCCATAACTATTTTGTCAGGGCCTCGAGATTAATGAAGAAATCCACGAACCCAGCGTTATTCGCCTGCTCCACCGCGATCGGGCTGACGACTGGGAAGAAGCTTTTCCCCTGGGCCAAGCCGCTGCATTTCTGAATGAGTGGCCTCGGCAGAATCACACTCGGCTCCAAACTCGTCGGCACATACGGCGTCACGGGATAACCCAGCGCCTGACTCAACCCATCGTAAACCCCCTGCAACGCCGGCATCACAAACCGGTTGTTCGATCCCGTCTGCGCGATGATCGTCGGCAGCAACGCCGCGAAAATGCTGAAACCCTGCTGGATGGCTTCCACCGCGACCGGACTATGAATCGAACTCAACGGCAGTTGATTCACCGCCGCTTGCAACGCCGTCATGTCCACGTTCGTCCCGCCCAGCGCATCCCCAATCACGGCGCGCAACGCCACCATGTACTGCACCGCGTTCGTGTCCGCCTTGGCGATATTCGCGCCATCCGCCGTCGCCGCCTTCAGCGAGTTATAAAGCCCGCTCGGCGTCACTGCGATCCCTGCAAACGTCGTATTCGTTGTCTGCACCAAATTGGTGACACCATTGGTAACCACCGGCGTGCTCGTGACCGTCGTCTTGCAGGCAGCCAGCATCAACGCACTGGCCACCGCGATCATTCCGAATTTCAACTGTTTCATTTTTGCTTTTCTTTCTTCTGTGGCGGCCGTCAATGACGGCCGTTTTTTGGTTTATGTTTTAGCCGTCAAATTTTCCGGTTCGGCAGCCGAACCCTGATTAATCGGAGCCGAAAGAAATGCCGGGGTAATTGGCGGTCGCGTCCCCGCTCCTGCTTCTTTCCCTTCCTTCCCCAATTCCACACTCCGCACTTCGCGCTCCGCACTGGCCGCCAACGGCGGCAATGGACTTTTCTTCAGATACGCCACCGCTCCGGTAATCCCGCCGACAATGAAAATCGCCCCCATCTGCTTCAGCGACAGCGCCTCGACATGAGCCCCGAACCGTTGCGCCAGCGAAACACTTTCGTCACTCCCCATGGCGCTGCAACCGCCCGTGATGAACGCGCTCAACAGCGAGTAGATCCAAAATTCCGCCTGCTTGATCCGGTCCATAAATAAATTTATCGGCCCGTCCTTATCGTTGTGGACATCTCGCCGCGCAACGTGGCCACGTCCCGCTGCACCTCGTTTACCTCCGCCGAAATATCATCCAGCCGTTTGTTCGTGCCCGACGTTGTTTGCTCAAACCACGCTTTGGAAACGTAACCGTCCGCCACCCGCTTATCCGCCGCCTGCATCTCGACCGTCAGCCGGATATTGAACGACCAGGCACACCAGGATAAAAAGCCGATCACTACCACCGGCCCCAGGATCGTGAACGTCAGATTCAGCTTCTCGGTCTTGCTCATCGAATTTTCAGCGGGCATAAATGGGTTACCGCATATTCCCTGCGATCATGTGGTTGACATTCCAAATCACTTGATCGCGCCAGTGATAGGGCGCGTCAGCCGCGGCGCCCACGATCACATGCCAGTCTTTGATGACGGTGTTCGCCGGGGCTGGTCCGCTCGTTTCCGGCCCCCCCTGTTCATCCGTCGGAGCGTGGTTGTCAAATCGGCCAATAGACACAAATGGGGACATCTCGCTTTGCAGCGCCGGCGTAACGGAGCTGCTCCCGAATACAACACCCGTGTCCGCATCAATCAGTGTGATTATGGCGACGTCGCGAGAAACGCTTTTGAAGAGCGTCAGGATATACCACTTGGTCGAGAGCGTAAAATTGAAGATAGGCTGATCGAATTCTGTTGTGGCAGCGTTGTGAGCGTAAATAGTCGGATAATCCGTTCCGCCAATATTCTGCGCTTCGTAGTATTGAGAAATAACATCCTTAGACCCGGCATTGATGTTGAAGATATCGAATACGCCCGAGCCGCCGGTCACGTGGGCGCCAAATTGTACCATCATCACCATGAGAACTTCTGACTGAGGGGTGGTGAAATTATACTGCATCCAGTTATTGTTGTTCGTCATTGATAGTGCAATGGCGATGTTGTTTGTGAGATCTGGATATCGCTGGCCTCCTATGTTGAGTACCCGCCCATAGAGATTGGTTACTGTCGCCGCAAAGGAATTCGTATGGCCGAATCCGTTCGTGATCCACGTTCCTGCGCCAGCGGAAGAATGAACCGTAATTGAATTGTAGTAAGCGGCGTCGGTGATATTTGCACCGTTAGTCCAGACCGTAGAGATGAGTGCGACATCCGCAACCTCGTCGGCGCAAGCGAGCCGGGCCACGGCGATGAAGAAAATGATTAGATACTTCATTTAGTGACGAGGTTTTGCGGCATAAAGCGTGGTCATATTCGCATCGGTAAGCGTGGTGGTGTAAACCGCCACGTCCGCGACAGCGGCATTGAGAAAGTTATTCGCGCCTCCATCCAAATCCGCGCCAATATAGTGACCTCCCCCAAGCCAGCCAGAATTGTGCTGCGCATGGGTCAAATTAACGCCATCAATATAGATTACGTAGTCACCGATTGAATCTTCAGTAAATCCAATCATGTGCCAGTGGTTATCGTTGGCTAAAGTTCCGCCAGTGCTGGCCGCGCTAAAACCAGTAGCGTCGGTGGAGAAGGTAATGTTCCCGCCGCTCGAAACGTCCAGCCTAAGGCCGCCGAAGGCATCAGAGCCAACCACTGTGCCCGCTGGCGAGCCGGAAAACTTCACCCAAACAACAATGCTGAAATTGATCGGCGAACCATTACCTGGCAGAACGCTGCCCGAGTAGGAAAGGTATTGGCTGGTTCCATCCAGGATAACGTCCCCAAAGTTGGCAAATCCGGCGTTATCCGTTCCCCAGGTCGGGGAGTTTACCAGAGTAATCGCATGCCCGCCACTGGTCTGGTCTGCGCTGGTAGAGTGCCCGGCCCCTTCGGCGAATTTCCACCACGCGTTATCCGGGGTCGGCCCTGCTGGCGGCGGCGTGGGCGGCGGCGGCGCGCCGTTGGTATCGAAATAACCATCGCCCTTGACGTGAATCCAGGTATACTGGTTCGTCATTCCCGTCACCTTAAACCGCAGGTCGTTTCCGCTCGGTATCCACAAGTTGCTCCAAAAGCAAAACTTGTTGAGATTGGTTACCTGATTGTTGGTCGAAATGATCATGGCCCCAGCCGGGGTGCTAGCGCAGACTACTGACCCGTTTATGAATGATGCCCGATTATTACTTTCCCCCTGTATGGTCAGATTGTAAGTCGCGACAAACTGTCCATTCGTGGGCAAATTAAAATCGAGCAGGTCTGTTAAAACAGAATTGGTAACCAGGATATTCGTGTCTATGCTGAATACCGGCGCAATGGACAGCACCCGGTTCGTGTCACCCGGACTTCCCGAAAGTGAAAAGCTGCTGCTCAGCGCCACCGGATCAGGTAGGTTCGTGCCGTTCCAAACGAATATTGTCCCCGGAAAAACATTCGTCCAACCCGTGCCGCCGCTGCCCGGCAGGATGCCATTGGCCACATGCAGATCTTCTACATACAAAGCGTCGAGATTGGTATATGGCATTATCGGGATACCATTGGAATACCCGGCGGCAAAGAAGTTTGTGCCGTCACTGTATAAGGGAATGAACGACATCGGGACCGTGTTCGTCAGAGATTTCGTTTGATAATTAAACAGGTCCGTCCCGTTGCCGTTGGTGACAATCACCGTCGCCGCTCCGCTGTTGACCAGATAAAATTGCTGATGCGCCACGGTGGCGGCGGCCGGGAGCGTTGCTTTGATCGTGCCGCTGGTGTTCGTCAGGATGACCACGTGGTCCGTGGCCTGGATGGTGTAGTTCGCGGTCTTCACCACCATCGCCGCCGAAGGAAGATTCGCGTTGGGGACCGTAGCCACCGACGTCACATTGCCGCCGCCATCGGTCTCCAGGATACCCGCACCCGCATAAGACAAGGTCAAGTTCCCCGAAATCGAATTACTCTTGAAATACGCATGACCAAAAGGAAGCGTAGGCCCTCCCACGCTGCTGGTATTGGCGGTCACCGGCTGAATCGGCTCATCCACTTCCACCCGGATCGCCGAGGTCCCGTCAAAGTGCAGCAGCGGATTGCCGCCAAAATAATACACGCCGGAATTATTCCCGCCGTTCGCGCCCAACCCGAAGCTGCTCCCCGTATTAAAAGCCGCCACGCCCAGTTGCCGCGCTGAAAAATTCGTGCCCACCAACACCGCGTTTTGCACATTCAGATTTATGGAAGTGTCAAACGCATCCCCGCGCAACCCCGCCACGTCCGTCAGCGGCTGCGCTGTCGTCGTGCCGTTGTATAAAAATCCGCCCACGAACAAATTGCTCCCCGTCGTCACATTCGGATGGCTCGGGTTGTGCTCAATTTTCAACGAGTAGAGATACCCAACGTCCGAGGGATTGATCTTGTTCGTGTCATCCTGGAACTGCGAAAAGTAAGTCACCTTGTTCGAGTAATACAACAATCCCTGGACTCCGTTGGCTCCGCCGTCCACCCCGTTCGCTCCAATCACAAACGCATGCGGCGCATCGAACACGATCAACGCCTTGCCATTCATGACCGCCCGGGGCGCATCCTCGCCCACGAACAGCATATCAATTCCAAATTGGTCGTAGAGATAGAGCGGACGTCCCTGGCTGTCGGTGTCCAGCAAAGTTCCCGTCTCGCCATATTGGTTCACCAATTCATTGCCGACATATTGCGCCCCCCATCCCGAACCGCTTCCCCGGGGATTCTTATTGAGCGCGCTCACTACTCCGTCCGCCGTGTAGCCCGCTGCCGTGTCGTTGGTGCAGACAAAATTGATGCCGCCGCCATTGTCCGAACTGAACGTCACGCCGCCCAATCGCGCGGTGCTGATGGTCGTCCCACCAGCGGCATCGCGCTTCACTATTGTCCCACCAGTGGCGTTGGTCGTGGCATTATTCGCCGCCGTCGCCCCACTCGCCACATTCGCCGCCGTCACGCCCCCGACTTGGCTGACGCTAGGATTCGGATACGTGCTTCCCAAATCGCCACCGGCCGAGCCCGACGGCGCGCCACCACTCCCGCCGCCCCCACCGCCATTGCGGCGCACGTCCTGGGTTTGCCCCAGGCCCAAAGAGCAACTGGCGCTCAAAAGCGCCAGCACCAGCCCCACCCGCATGTTAAAATTCTTTTTCATTCAACTCCGCGACTTCATTCTCCCCATTCCGCACTCCGCACTCCGCATTGGCATCATTGGATCTCTTCCACCACTGCAATCGTGGTCGAACCGCTCTCCGTGATGAAACTCACCGGGAACGGCACCTTGCTCAGGTCCAGCACCGTGCCCAGCCCGTCGCGATTCGCCTGGCCCGCCGCCAGCACGCCGTGATAACTCGTCGTGCTCACGTTCGTGCTGTTGATCAAATAAAGGACCGGCTGCGTCCCCGTGTTCTGAACCGTCCGCAAAATCGGCCGGCCCACTCCGAGCGAAGGATTCAGCGAGAAAACTGTGGATACCGCCGTGCTGGTAACCGTCACGATTTGCGGCGCGCTCACCGCCGTCGCGTTGTCCACGATCCGGGCGAACGTGTCCGCCAAAACCGGAAACGCGATGAGCGCCAACAACGCCGTCAACGCCGCGACCACCCGCCAATGTTTTTTAACTCGCTCCATAAAAAATATTTTTATTCAACCAACTAACCTGGTAGGGCGGTGCTGCGTCGCCGCCGTCCGATTATTTCTTTCCACATAGGCCCGTCGGCGCTTGCCGACCTGGCTTACGGGGTGACGTATTTCCAACGCACCACGTCCAAAATATTGTTGGCTTGCGTGGTCGAGCAGGAGTCGTAGCGGATCTGGTCCACGCCAATGAGGTTGGTATGGTTGATGACAAACCAGCCCGTCACCTGCGTCGTGCCGTTCAAGGCCAGCGTCGCGGTATAAGGCAGCGTGGTCGTCCAGAAATTCGTGCCCGATCCACGGAACGCCGCCGTGTTGGTTAAACCTTCAAAGTTGAAACCGTAAGTCACTGGTGCCGTGCCCGAACCCGCGGCGACCTGCGTGATATAAAGCGCAATGTCCACCCCCGGAATCACCGGGATTGGCGAACTCGCCGTGCTGGTCACCGTCGAATTGGAGAACGGTCCGCCCAGGCTGCCGCCGTTGGTGACCACACCCGAGTTGGCGCTTTCCACCAATGCCCGGCCGCTCACCACGATGTCCGCCGCTTTTGCCACTCGCGGGATTGCGATGGGCGCGAGGACAGCGATGATTGCGATCGTCAAAAGAATTTCCACCAACGTGAACCCACCGGAATTTTTATTTTTGAATTTCATATTTATTTTAACTTTTGAATTTTGGTTTTTTGAATTTCTCAAAAGCGCCCGGACCGTGGTTTGTGTTCGACCCTGGGCGCCTCGAAGCCCGTCACACCCAATGGGCGGAGGGCTTCAAACTGTTTGGGTTTACGGCGCGAAGAATATCAGCAGGTCCGCGAACTTGCCCGCCGCCTCAATGGTGGCTTCACCATCGCCCGTCGGCAGTTTCGGTTTCACCGTGCCGTGGTATTGCTGGAACACGATCCGGTCTCCCTGAAGCTGGCCGTCCTTCAAGCCGATCAGCATGCACGTGGTTTTCTGGCCGTCGAAACGCGCCATGCCCGCCTCGAAGTCCACCAGATTGCTGCCGATGGAAAGCTCGCCCGGCTGAGACATGCCGCTCTTGATGAACGCGTCCGTTTCCATGCCGCTGTTGATGCCCTTGGCCACGCGCGACCGCGTGTTGAAATCAATCTCCATCGTCGGCGAGATCAGCACGTAATCGGCAAGCACCGGAAGCTGGTAAACGCGGAAGCTCATATTCGCCGAGCCGCCTGTAACACTGATCAAACCGGTGATGGTTCCCGCCAAACCGTTATTGATGACCGCGATCATCGCGCCCGTGTCCGCCGCCGTGGCTTCATCCGCGCCCGTACTCGGATAAGTGAAGGTGTTCGGTGTGAGGACCGTCACGGTCACACCATTCTCGTTATAACCCGTGCCACCCACGCCGGTCACATTGACCTTCATGCCCGTCAACAATTTGTGCGCCGGGATCGTCAGCGTCGCGACATTGGAAGCGCGCGACCGGAAAGTGCTTGCCGGCACACTCACTGGCCCCACCACCATGTCCACCGCGAAACTGCGCGCAAAATTAAACGTCTGGTTCAACGACCGCGCCGGCGGGGCGAACGTCGCCGTCAACGTGATTGGCACTGGCGGTTCGCTCGTGTCCGTTCCCGACAATGTGACCACCGTCTGCGCCGCCGAGTTGATCGGCGTGATCGCCACCATTTGCAGATCGCTGCCTGCCGCCTGGATGGTCGTCGCCGGGTCCGCGGTATAAGTCCCCTGCGCCGTCGCCGTCAGATCCACCTGGCCGATGCGCACACCCGGCACATTGGTCATATAGACGGCGAACTCACCGCCGAAATACGGCGATTGGATCGTATCCAGATCCGCCGTCTGCACCGCTGGAAGTGTATATTTCATAAAAAAGTTTTTAGTTTTTCAAATTCGGAGGAGAATTGCGGAGGCTCGACGAGCCTCCGCCACGACTTAGAGAGTTTTATAAGTCACCCGCAACGCGTAGATGCGTTCGGTCGTGGGCATATAGAGTCCCAACGGCTTGTTCATCCACTGGACCTCCTCATTCTTGGCAGCGAGTTCGTAATCATCCTCCGGTCCACGGCGGTAATTGCGGTCACCACTCGGTTTGAACAAGGCGCGACCCGCTTTTTTAGTCATGCCGAAATAGCAGCTTCCTGGAGTGATCGTATTATCCGCCTTCAACACGAAACGCTGTCCAAGATAATCAACCGTGGTGTAACCATTTTCCAAAAGCTCATCGGCCACGCGGTTGTTGGTTGAACCCGAAGGCACAATTTCAGTCGCAATATCGCTTGCATCCGCGCCAGGAATGAGTACTTCTCCGCTCAGTTGAGGATCACCATCCGGCCAGCAACCTTGCCACTGGTCCTTATACTTGATGGCTTTCTGAAATACCTCGTAACGCATCACCGAATTCGCCGTGTTGGTGGAGAGAACGATATCGTTGGTCTTCGGCAAGTTCGCAATATTGATGCGGCTGTTCGGTAGGAACGTGTAATTGACACCCGTCTGCGAAACCGCGCCCGTACTGGTCTTCACGGGGGGAACTGTACCGCTACCAGCACCGCCGCCCGCAGTTGAACCTGGATAAATGAACTGGCCGAATGCTCCCTTGTTAGGATCGGTGAGCAACTGATAGGCGAGCTGATCAATCTTGTTCTGCAAATCATAGGCCATCCGCAAAACTTTTAAGGCCGCATCCACAATCGAACCGCGGTAAACGTCCCAAACCTTGTAACGGACTTCATCCGTGGTGAGGATTTTCATGGGAATACGTATTTCGTCATCATCTTTGGTGACGGTCTTTTGTTGCATGCCGCCGTCGGGACCCATGTAACTGACGCCGATTTCCTGTTCGGTCGTGTTCTGGAAATAGTAGGTTTCACCGTCAGCCAAATTGACGATCTCGAAGAACATGCTCAGGATATTGACCGTCGCGAGTACGTAGTTGCTGACGGTCTCCACGCGGATCGAGCATAGTTGTTGGCGCGCCTTGGCGTCGGTTTCGGCCCGCGCCATGAATTCATTTCGCTGACGGATTTTCTCCGCGTCCGTGGTGCTGGCCAGCAGATCGTCGAAGAATTGTTTCACGGCGACGCCAAGCGGCTTGCCATCTGGCATGACACCGCATAGCGAAAGCGAACGGCGCGCGAACTTCTTGAAGTTGCCCTGCAACTGCTCAAGGCTCATGGTGTGGACCGAGGTCGGATTTTTCATTTTGGTATTTTTTAAAGTTATGGTTTTCGAGGATCGTTATCCGTTCACACTTACGGTTTGATAAAGGCAGCCAGCGGCACCACGCGGATGCGCACGTTTCCGGCTGTCACCGGCGCGGGCAGTTCCACCAATTCGAATTGCGCATATTGACCGGAACCCGCCACGCAGAATTTTCCAGCGGCAAACGAAAGCGGCGTCTTCAGCGCCGTGGAACCGGTAATACCCGCGTCCACATAAGACGCGCCCTCGCACTCGATTTCCTCCCCGCGCTCAAAGCTGTCCGGATCACCGGCGGCAACCCCTAGTTGCAAACGCCCGGGAAAAATATCATCGCCCAGCGTCGGCCCGCCGACGATGGATTGGCGCGTCATGAACCCCGCAAACACTTTCGTGCCGTCGGCCAGTTCGGCGGTTCCGGCGGTGGCGCTTTCCTGCATCGCCGTCCCGATCGGATAACCGGTGCCGGTGGGCGTCACCAGCGTGATCAAAGGCATCGGCGACCGGCGGCGGATTTCAAAAGGTAGTTTCATAATTTTTTATTTTAAAAGTTGCGGTTGTTGTCGGGGTTTACACCATCATCACGGGAGGCTTCTCGCCGGTGCGTTGCGTCGGCGGCACGACTAACGGATCGCCACCCGACAGCGTTTCCAGCGCGAGGCTCTCGAAGACTTCCCACTGCTCCTTCGGCAGCCAGACTTTCGCTCCGATCTTGCTCGCCGCCGTGATGGCGACGCCTTTGCTGCACAACGCTTGGATGCGTCCCTCGGCGGTTTGCTTCGCCGCTTCAAACGCTTCGTCCGTTCCTCCGAGCACGCTTTCCAGCGCGGCCTCGGGCAGCGGCAGGCTGCACGTTTGGAGGATCGTCTTGCGCTTCGCGATCGCGGCCGTGGTTTGTTCCTTCGCCGTGATTTCGGTGCGAATGGTTTCTTTCCCCAACTCGATCCCCTGGTCCTTGGCGGCACTGCAAAGCTGTTGCACCGTTCCCTTGTCCACGAGTTCACCCGCGGCGGTTTTTTCCGTGACCGCTTTGGCGACGACCGCCGGCAGCGTGTCTTTCGCGATCAAATCACCCGAAGCGATGCGTTCGGCAATCTTCCCATCCACCGCGCTCGCGACTGCTTGCGTCATCTCGCCTTTGTGGTTATTGATTTTCGAGGCCATCAACGTCATGAGTGCGCTGCCGTGGGACATGCAGGAAAACAATCCCTGGAGCAATTGATTGGCTTCGAGGGCCGCCGGAACCGCATCCGTCGCGGGCAGGCCGCTGATCGTTTTGTCGTACAGCCCCTTCAAATCGTTGAACTGGGATTTCCAAGGTTCCTCCAGCAGATCCGCCGCGCTGCAAAGGTGCTGGCGCATTTCGTTCAGGCATTCCCGAATGATCTGGGTGTTTTTCGCGTCGGTAGGAATTTTCATATCGTGAATTTTATTTCGTTTTTGTTTGCGTCTCGCGCACTCAAGCGACCGCATCCTCCGTCCGTCCGCCCCCGTCCCAACGAATTTATTCGTTTTGTGAAAAATATTTTTCACGCGTACAAAAAAAATGCGCCGGATCATTCCGGCGCTTCTCACTTCACAATTCCTAAGTCCGCACTAACAAGGTTCCAAAACTCCATTCCGCAAAAACCCGTGCCAGCCAGGCACAATGATGCTTCCCGCTCCCGCTCCGCACGTCGGGCCAAACTCGCTTTTTCCCACTGTCACGTTGGGCGGTTCACCGCGCCGCGTCCAGCACCGGTGCTTGTCATCGTCCGCCGGCATAAACTTTTTGCAGCCGCTTCCCGCCACCATTTCTTTTTTCCCTTCATCATATCGGTTGCCATGGACCGCATAAAGTTGCCCGCAGGTTTTGCAGGGCACGGTGCAGTTGCCCGCCCGCGAATCCACATTCCACGTGCAATAATCCCGGGCGGAAGGCATCACCACCACCAGCGAGCGCCCATCCATTCCCCGGCCGGGACCTTGAAAGATTTTCTCATCGCTAAAGAACAGCGCGCCCACCGGCAGCGGAGCGACGAATGTTTCTTCCGTCGCGGGGTTGCGCCAATGCCGGTTCGGGCTCAAACTCCGGCTGTCGTCGTCCTTGAATAGATAACCGCAATGATCGCACCGCGTCGGCCAACGCGGATCCGTTTCTTCCGGAAACGCCAGTTCATCGCTATAAACGTCATCCAATTCCGAATTGCCCCGATGCCCGTTATACGGTGAAGGCAACGGAGATTTCTCACACGTTCCGCCGCCAAACCGGTTGAGCGTCGGCGTCCATCGGTTCATTGGCTGAACAAAAAAGCATTTGATGGAACTCATGATAATTCCAGGATTTCCGCCGTCTGTTTCAACAATCCAATGATGTCCGGCATCAGCTCGCCGTTGACCTTGATCAACTTCTCGCTCGCCAGCATCTGAACCACTTGCGCCTCATTTTCTTTTCCCATCGGCGTGAGCCCCACTCCGTTGTAATGAACGTCACCGTTGAGGCCGCCGAACATCAGGAGCGTTTCGCAGCCCCGATATTGCTTCACGGCCCTGGTCTTTTTGTCATAGCAGGCCAGCAAATCGTTGGGCGCTTCCACAAACGGCACGTACGTCCACCCCAGCGTTTTCAAATCATCGGGAGTTTTTTTTACCCATTCTTCCCAATCCTCATTTGCGCCTGTCGCTTTGACGATGAACGCCGAATTGCCCAGGTCGAACAACTGCTCCATCGAAACCGTCCAATCAACCTGCCCATTGAAATATTGATTGAGAATGGTTTCGACATTCTCCGCTTTTTTCCACATCACCGCCGCCCCGCGGATGCCTGGTGCGCGCGACTTGTCCCCCTGGACTTTCCAGCCACCGTCCGGTGTCTCGGGAAATTCCACCGCCACCACGCAGCCCAAAATATAATCGCGGGGATTGTCCTTCGGATTGTACGCCCGCAACATATGGGCCAGATCAAAAACCTTGTCCTGCATCGTGCGGTAACTATTCGCCACGACCTGCGGATGAATGCAGGTGTTGTCGCAGGTCACTACCGGAAACGCATGGCTCAACGTGAACTCGACATAGCTTTTCGTTTCATCCGGCCGCAAAATTCTCCCGGCGATCTCGATGCCATTACTCCCGCACAAATGGAGCTTCACATTTTCCAATGTCATCCCATGCAAGCTTTTCATAATTGCCGCCCGCTCCCGTTGTTATAGAGGTAGGCTAATTCCGCGCTCGTCACCACCCGGTCCCAAATTCCCATTGCGTCGAAAGCGACCGGAATGCCCGAAAGACCGGAACTAAACCCTGCCACAAACGTCGAGTTCGCGGACGCTCCCGGCGTGCCGGTAAACGCTGCGGAATTCATTGAGTTATTGAAAGGGTCAGCAACGTAAATATTGATTGTATTGCCGGGCTTGTCGTACCACATCGCAAAAAAAGTCCATTGCGAAGCGTGCACGGACGCCGTTGAAGTGACCGAGGTGCTACCGGATGTCGTGTTGAAAAGGGTAAAAGTCAGCGTGCTCATGGCGCTGGCATTTAGTTTAAGCTGATAGTTCGCTGTATTTTTAGCTATCAGGATTTCGTCAAAACCGGAACTGCTGGCTAAGAACCAACCCGCGATTGTGAATGACGTGCTGCCGTCGATCCGCAAACCCGCCACATCGGCGTGCGATAATGAATCTGAAGAATTATTAAGCAGGCTGATCGCCCCATTCACCACTCCGGTCGTTGCACCTGGACTTCCATTTTTGGTCAGGCTTAAACTCCCGACCGAGTCAGCGCCGAAGTTTCCGCTGTTATCAAAAGTGTAATAGGCCAACAGATTTTGAAATACCGCCGCCGAGACATTGGGCTGACCGTATATGATGAACGCGCCCGGGGCATAAACACTCCCGCCATTCGCGCCGCTTCCCCAAATCAAAAAAGCTGGATCTCGTGGCGTCAGCGCCTGTGCGCCGACTTGCAACGCCGCCATCACGACTGCCATTAAAACGCTAATAATTATTTTCATAATCAGGGAGAGATCACACACAACGCCGTCACGTTCGTCGCCAGCAAACCCGTTTCATTCGGCCCATCCGCCACGAAGGTGCACCACGCCACGCGAATGCCGTTGGTCAGCGTCATCACCCAATTCGTTCCCGCCAGCGTCAGGCCATTCGTGTTCAGCGTGAGGAAATTGGTTGGCCACGAAATATTCCGGTTCGCTCCATTCGGCAAAATTTTATACGCGACCGCTCCCGGCCCATTCGTCGGCGTGGTGAAGTTGATATCGCCGCTCGCAAAGATTTTAGGATAAGCGATCGCACTCGGATTTCCCGCCCCGCCAAAATCCAGCCAGAAATTCGTCACGCTGTCGTGCGCCGTAACTGTCCCGAACGATCCCCCGCCCGCCGAGATATTCGTCACGCCCGCTCCATTCCCCACGAAGCTGTTGTTATTATTCGTGAACTGTTGCGCGCCGGCCCAGGTCTGCGCGGCGATAACTAACGCCGCATCCGTCGCCGCCAAATCCGCATCCACCAAAAACCGTTGCGTCAGCGGCGCAGGGCCGCCGCTGGTGGGTCCTGCTACGACCTTGTTGGCCGGCGAATTCGCCGCTTGCAGAATGATCGTCCCCGCCGTCGTCACCGGCGATCCGGTCGGCGCTGTTGCAATCAACGCGCCATCGCCTTGGATCCCCAGGCTCGTCACGGTTCCCGAGCCCGACAGCGTCGCATACACGCCATCCTTGCGGAGAAACGATGTGCTCGTTCCGCCGCTTCCCAAAAATTGCGACGGAATGATGCTCCCGATCGGGAACGCCATATTCACGTTCAAGTTCGTGATGCCCGAGCCATTTCCCGTAAAATTTCCCGTGCCTTGAATATTCACGCCCCCGCCGTCGAAGAACTGCAAACTTCCGTTGTTATCGAAAAAAGTGTTCACCGCCGGACCCGTCAATTTGAAAGCCGCTTTGGAACTCGGATTGCCATCCAGCGTCAATGTCAATCCGCCGTTTAATATCGTCGCGCTCAAATTCAAATCATGCCCCGTCACATTTTCCAGTGTGCCACTTAAGTTGGTCGCGGTGACGTTCGTCAGGTTGCCGCCGTTGCCCACAAATCCCAAAATGGAATTATTGGTCACCCCGCCCTTGAACAGCGCGCCATTGGACACCGTCAGATACATCGCGAACGGCGCGTAAAATTCCGCCAGGCCGAGCACCGTCATCGAACTGATCGGATCCACCGTGAAAAAGCTGCCGTTCAGAATATTCAATGAACTCGCGTCTCCGCCGATGGTTCCGTCCCCCTGGATATTCAACCCGCCAAAGGTGGTGAAATTATAATTCCCCCGTGAATCGATCACGAACACCAGATTGCTGTCCAGGTTCGCCGATGCAATTTTCCCCTCCAACTGGCTCGTCTGCAAATTCGTGATCCCCCCGCCATTGCCGTTGAAGATGCCCGCGATTTGGTTGAGCAGATTGCTGAACGCCAGCGCGCCGTTGGTGTTCAGTGTCGCGATCGTACCCAAACCCAGATGCCCCCGCGCCGTTGAGGAATTGTTCAATACCATGCTCGTGGACATCCCCGTTGCGTCCCCGCCCATTAGCGCCGCCGAGTTCGTCATGCCCGAACCGTCGCCAATGAACCGCCCGACAAAATCGCCGTTAAACAATCCCACATTCGTCCAAAGCTGTCCCGTAAGCGTGGACGACACCAGCGTGACCGACTGGGTCGTATGGATGAACGCCCCCGCCGCCGCCACAAACGTCAGGTTCGTCGGGAAAGGATAAACCGCGCTGCCATTGTGCAGGCTGCCTTGGTCAGTCGGCGAACTCTGAAAATAATAAAGTGCGCCCGTCACCAGCGTTGGTGTATAAGCGCCGCTCGTGTAAACCGCTCCGTTGGGAACGCAATTCGTCGGCCAAAGGTTTTGCGGGAAGAATGTCCGATTGATCAGGTTTCCACTCGAGTCAATCGAGAGTGTTCCGAATGGATTTGCCAGCGCGGTCGCCGCCATAAAAAGCACGCACCACCCAACCAAAAATTTATTTTTCATGATTATGCAACTCCTGTTTGTTCAGCCTGGACATTGACCGGCGTCCCAGCGCCCGCGTCACCCACGGTCATCTTGTGGAATAAAGTGGTCCGTGAGTTTTGCAGATAGAGCCCGTCACCCGCGACCACCCGGCAACTTCCCGCCGTGAAACTTGTCACCGTTCCCGATGGCCCGGCCACTCCCTGCACATTGAGCCAGAGCCCCGTGAAATCACTGGCCTGCGGCGAAGCAATCACCGTGCTTGAAACCTTGACCCCCAGCCACATCAACCCCGGCGCTGGCGTCAAACTAAAACCCGTGCCGCTCGAATCGCTCGCATACGCCACATAGAGAAATGAGGAAGTCCCGTTGCTGCCGTTCGAGCCGTTGGTTCCATTGGTCCCATTGCTTCCGTTGGTGCCGTTGATCCCTTTCCACGGCAGCCACAACCCCGCGAAGTTCGCCGCGATCGGCGAAACAATCTGCGTGTTGGTCGTCAGCCACGCGACAAATCCCAGGCTGGAATTCGGCGTCAGCGAAAATCCCGTCCCGCTCGTATCGCTCGCAAACGCGATGTAAAAATAAGCCGACGCTCCGTTCGTTCCATCCGAGCCGTTGGACCCGTCATTTCCATCCGCCCCGGCCGCACCCGCATATGCTTTCCACAACCCCGCGAAATCGCTCGCTTGCGGCGTCGCTATCGGCGACGTCGAATTCTTCACCGCGATATAACCCTTGGACGAATCAAACGTATTGGTGAATCCCGTCCCGCTTGCGTCCGTCGCATAAGCGATATACAGGTAAGCCGCCGCTCCACCCGCCGCCGCCAAACCCCATTGCGAACCATTCAGCGAAGGCTGCAAATTAATGTTCGCCACCTTCGCGATGTAGAGGCTGCCACCGTCCAAAGCCATTTGCCCCGCCGTGTAATTCGTGGTGCCACTCCACGGCCCGGTGTAAAGCGCCGACAACAATGCGATTGCTTCCGCAAGCCGGATCAAATGCGTCGGCGCCGTCGCCGCCGCGCTTTGAATGACTGGCGTATCAACCGTTAAATCAGTGAAATGATTCATGAGCTTTTATGTTCAAACATCGTCGCCGTCACTCGATCCGGACGGGCGGCCCTTTCCTTTTTTCGGCGGTCCATGCGCCGCGTCGTAAATCGGGTTCGTGTGGGATTTTGGCAGCGCCGCCTCCGCTTTTTTATTTTCCCGCTCCGTCTCGGGATCTTCGCCGATGTCTTCCAGGAACGTCGTCTGGCTCAGCGGCCCGGATGCCAGCGCCGTTTTCAGCATGTCCGCCGCCACCCGCGGATCGGAAAAACATTTGTTGCTCCAAACGATTTTGATATTGCGCGGCGCGCCCAATCCCTCGATGAAGATGGTCCGCAAATGTTCCGCCATGTAATCGCGCTCCATCAGCGCCTGTTGCTTGAGCATCGGAAACACGAACGGATTCAAATTCTTTCCGAGCAACATCTGGCCCAGCGGCATCGCCCAATTCGCCAGGCGCAACATCGCGCCCGAAAAACGGCCCTCTTGAAAATGTTTCGGGTCCGGCCAATTCGCCGCCTGCACCATCGTATGGTCAAAGTTCGTGCTCGCGCGCACATGGCCCACCTTGCCCTTGATTTCCTTCTTGAAAGAATCCGATCGTTTTTCATTCCAATGGTTCGCCTTGGAGCCCGCGTGCAAACCGCTCTTGATTTCGTAACCCATCTTATGCTGCTCGAGCACCAGCCGGCACGCGCCCCCCAAAGTCTGCGTCCCGACTTCGAGCGAAGTCATTTCCGCCGCCGCCGAAAATGCCGACGCTATCGTTGGCGAACCGAACCCGGTCCCCATCTTCGCCCGGCGCAAAACATCGAATCCAAAAACATTGTCTTTGTGGGTTATGAGCAGATGATTCGGGTTCTGCAAAAACTTGGTCTTTTCCGCCTGGGAAAAACCTTGCATCGCATTCGCCATTTCCGGCGTGATCCTATGCTCAATCTCCAACACTTCCTCGCCCCACAAATCCGCGAGCTTGCAGTTTTCCACCGGATACGCGATCGGCGGTTTGCCTCCCTGCACGCGCCACACGCCCACGACGTTGTCCTCGATCAGCCATTCCAGCCACGCCTCCCGCGCGTAACGCCGGTACATGCGGCGGTTGTTCTGCTCCCACGTCGTGATTTGTTTGCTGGCCTTCCCGTCCTCGGAAGCAATGCGAAATCCGAAATGGAAAAACGCCATCCGCAAAAGGATGATGCCGCGGATAAAAAACTGGTCCCGGAAATATTCCCGCGATTTTTGGAACTGCTCCCGTGGCCGCCGCGGCGCTTCCTGCGAATGGCTCAGCTGACTCTCCGCCGCGCTGAAGGAATAAGGCCCATCCACCACCCGTTCGCCTTCCCAGGCCGAACATAATTGAAATGCCGCACCCGCCGGCACAGGCAGCGGTTTGACGTAGGACGGTATCGGAGACTTCTTTCTAGCCATTCAACCATCCAACCTCCCACCATCCGCCCCCGTCCCAACGAATTTATACGAAAAGTTAGCGCCTTTTCAGGTATGCCTCGGCCATTCGTTTGACTCTTGCCCCATCGTCGTTTTCATTCCGCTTAAGTCCCAATGCTCCAGCTTGGAGTAATCCTTGAACCTGTGCCGTCTTGATTCCCAGGACATTGGCCACAATCGGATCGCTACCCCCATCCGCCACCAGGTAGAATTGGGAAACTCGTTCCGTCTGCCCATCGCGGAATAAACGCCCGCTGCATTGCTCGTGCACGCCCGGCGACCAATCCAATTCTCCATGTACGATCGTGGACGCTTTCCTTTGCAATCCGTCAATGCCCGCCCCTGAGCGCAGCGACATGATGAATACTTGCGCGTCTCCATTAACGAAATCTCGAACTGCATTCTCCTTTTGCGCGGGCGTTTCCGAACCCGTAAACATAACCCATTTCAATTTCATCTCGTCAAAATGAGCCTGCCAGATTTCGTAAACTTCCCGGTGCCATCCAGTAAGAATTACCCTCTCGCCTTCATCCACGAGCATTTTGACGAACGCCGCGGCAAAGGGAGCTTTCGCAATGCCCGTCGCTTGGCGGAGTCGCATGTCAAATTCTCTTGCCGCCAGCCCCTTTTCCATGAAAGTGCCGTTCAATATTCGGTGCGCCAGTTCCGTCGCCACGTCTTTGATTTGATCAAGGCACTCTTCGGAATATTCGATTGTGTGCACAATCGTTTGCATGGGTGGCAGTTCACGGCCGACGTCTTTGCGGGTACGCCGAATCATCAGGAACTGGTCTTTCAGATGCGCGCCGAATGCTTCCGGGTCTTTCAACACCCAGTGGTCCCCGTGATGCCGGCACCATTCCCGTTCAAATTCTTCCCGCTCTCCTAATTCGCCTGGCGCGATTACCTCGTAAATATTAAAAATCTCTCCGCCGTAATTATAAATCGGCGTAGCCGAGAGACCTAGTCGGCGTTGCGCCCCGTCGGCAATGGCATTGGCCGCGCACCATTTTCCCGTTCCTTCATGCCGCAGCTCCTGAACCTCATCAAATACCACGCAACGAATAAACTTCGAAAGAACTTCCGCCCAGGCATGCAACTTATGGTAGGTGATGATATAAACGTCCGCTTCCGGTAAATCGTAAGTCTTTTGTTTATTGATGATGTGCGTCGTCGCGAAAGGCATGAACGCGCCAAACTCCGATGCCCATTGTTTCGCCAGATGCGTCTGCACCACGATTAGGCCGGGAAGATTTTCCGGCTGGGTCATGGCGCCAATGCCTATGGCAGTTTTCCCCAAGCCGAGTTGATCGGCGCATAGCAGCCGCCCTTTCGCTAGCAGAACTTCGAGACCCCGCGCCTGATAATCCCGCAACGGTTTTGCCAGTTCAAAGTATTGCGGCACATGCTCTGGGAGCAAAATCTTTTCCAGATGCTCCAGCGTCTGGCGATGCCTCGCCGCCCCGTCAACCAATTCACATTGATGTTTTATGCGAAGAGGATACCGCCCCGTGAACCACTCAAGATCCCGGCAAATCTCCGGACTGTTTTTTACAGTGAGGGTTCCGAACTGATGCTTGGCAAACCGCCCGATGACATTTTTCAAACGCAGCATCACGTGAGGATCGGCTTTAATCTGCCAGCTACCCTCCACCAGCGACATCTCGCCATAGGTTTTCATAGCATGCTGGTCCACAATGGCAGGCAAGCGCATGGTTTCCCTGAAAGCGTTTCGGGAAGTGGATACGGTTTCGGGCAAAGCAGGAAGGTTCCGGCAATGCGCTCGGATTCCGCATATCGGCGGAGCTGTCGCAAGTGTCCATTCACTCCGCCGGCAATCTTAACTTCAAGCGCGACCAATCTTGGATACACCAATGAAACCACAAAATCAGGCCGGTCGGCATCGCTCAGTCGGAACTCTCTAAGAAAAGGCACGCCTTCCCGAGTCAACATTTTGGCAATCTCCTCCTGAAGCTGCATCTCCGTTTGAAAAGAAAATTTGTATTGGCTGATCCGCCAATTCATAAGTTTTTTAAATTCTTGAATTTCCATGCTCTCCTCCTTACATCACACTTCCCCATTCACCATTCCCGCCCGCACCATCCGCAAATTCCCACTCGGCCATTTGCAGCCACACCAGAAAGCGCACATACGCGTAAATCTGCGCGTAAGCCAAATCCTTCTTCTTCCCGCCTGCGCTGAACTGTTTCGCGCCCTTCGCCGTCAGCGCAAACGTCCCGTCCTGATTCACCGCCACTTGCAAATTCACCAACTGCCCCCGGCCCGCGTCCAGCGTGCGCAACGCCCATTGCTTTTCCTCCGGCCACGCCAATGTCTCTTCCCGCTGCCGTTCGTTATACGGCTTGGGCCAGCTCACCGATTGATACACCACCGCCTCTTGGAAGACATTGTGCATCGCTTCATAAAGCACGTCCTCGCCCGCCAAATGCGGCCACAAACTTTGAATGCCCGGATCTCGCCGCCGATACATCGTGAGGATCTGTTGCACGTTCGGACCGGTGCGTTCCAGGTCCTCGATGCACGCGATCGGCACGCACCGCGTTTTGATCCCATCAATTATCTGCTCTTCCTTGATCATCTCGTCGTTGATCCAGATGCCGCCGCCTTGGGCGTCCATGCAGATCCCGGCGAGACCAAAATGCCGGTGCTGCTTATGGATGAACGCGCTCCACTGGCTCGCCGTCGCGCCGCGCAAACGATAAGCCCACACGAATTCACACAGCCAATCGCTCGCCGTCTTCGATGGCTCTTTGACACCCGGTCGCGGACGCACGCGCAGGATGGCCATCGCGCCGTCGTCCGACTTCGTCCCGCGCGCCGGCGCCGGGTCAATGCCCATGAAATAAAAAGTCAGCGCCTGGCTGATCTCATTGAAACGCGTCAACTTTTCGCGGTTCAAAATCGGCTGCAAATCATTCCGCTCGCCCACCTTCACGCAAGCGCCGACCTTGTCCTCGGAATACCAACCCGTCGTTTCGCGCCGGCGGATGCCCAGGCCCTCCCGCAAAAAATGCGACGGCGTGAATTGCTTGTGCATGCGCGAAATCGCGCCCCAGTCAATGATCTGTTCCTTGAACGGTTTCCCGGTGTGGCTCTTTAAATTCGACGCGTCTTTGAATGAGAACGAAATAATCGCGTACTCGGGATTGCCCGCCGCGATTTCCCGCTCGAACTGCGCCACGCGCGCCTGCGAAGGATGGTTCGTATGTTCCGCCGTCGCGGAAAAAATCACCCGGTTCTTCCACAACAAATGATGCTGGTTAAAATTCGCCTTGCGCAAGCGCCCGAGGATTTGCTGGTTGATGCCGCCGGTCACCGCCCCCGCTTGATTGTAAGTCGTGCTTTCCCCTTTCTTTTTCCCCATCGTCTCCACCTTGGTCCATTCGTCAATGACCACGCCGTTCATCGTCAACCCGGCTTGGCCGATGGCATTCTGCAACCAATTTGGCGCGGGCATCCTCACCACCGATCCATTTTTAAAATGCTGCGAATAACAGGCCGGGCCTTTGCTGTTGTCTTTACCGTCCTTGTCACCCTCAAAATCAGTCTTGCCCAACTGCGCGCGAAAGTATGGGTTCGCCCCCATCCGCGTGTTGTAGTTCGGCCAATAGATGGACTTGCCCGCCTCGAACGTCTGGTAATAAGCGCATAACCATTGCTCCTCGATCAGCATCGCGCGAAGCTGCTGCACCGCCCACAAGCGCAAAGATTTTCCAGTGCCGAAACCCGATTCATCAATCACATTCGGAACCCACCAGAGAATGCGGAACGCCGCCGCCTGAAAGGCATCGAACGTGATGGACAACAAAATCCGCGCTGCCAAAACTGGATCAATCAGGAAATCATCCACCATTGTCGGGGTGATTCTCAACCGCTTCGGCGAACTGGGAACGAGCACATCCATCAATTTAATATTTTCCGAACAACCACTGCCGGCAGATGGTTTGCGCCAGGGATTTCAAATGAATCGCATGCGTGCCCGCCATCAGCGGCGGCCGCTTCAAAACCGCGCCCAGCGCGTGCATTTCCTCCCGCGAAACCTGAATCATAAGCTGCTTTGAACCTTTCGGCGGCTTATCCGCGCACGTTAGAAACAACACCGGTTTCTTTTTCCCCGACCTCTGCATGGGCCCCACGGCTTTGACCTTCAACCCATCCACGTTGACTTTTTTATTTTTCATTTTTTGGCTCCAATAGATCTTCGAAATCGTCCCCCTCACCCGGCATCACGCCGTTTTGCAAATCCACCAGCGGTTCCTTTTGCGCCTCCTGCATCGCGACCACCGCCGCGCGAAAACCCGCATCCAGCTTTTTCAAAATCTTTGGCTTGAATTGGCTGCGGAAATTCGGGTCGTAAAGGTTGTGCATCGCTTCCACGATCGCGATATTCAATCCCATGCGATACCGCGGCGCCGGTGATTGCACGCTCTGTCGCAAAAGAATTTCGACCTCGGTAGCGGTGTTCACGCGGTCCACGAGCTTGCGGTCCCCCGTCGAATAATAATTGCGATGCGCCAGGTTCAGGTCGCTGATCACGCCCCGAAACGATTGGCGGCTTTGGATGGACATTTCCGGGTACATTTCCTGAAGCTCCATCAACTGCTCCTGGAGATTCGTTTCGATCTGTTTCTTCAGGTCGTAAAGCTCGCGAAATTGTTTCGACCCCGGCGAAAGCTTCATCATGTCCGCGCTGAACCGGCGCAGATACAATTCATTCATCAGCGCCTCGCGCGCGAGCGCGCCACCCACTTGCTCCGCCAGCGGCTTGCGCCAACTTTCCAGCCTTGAACAAAACCAATCCCGCTCAATGCGATTGTCTTCC
Source organism: Verrucomicrobiia bacterium (assembly GCA_036268055.1). Lineage (NCBI taxonomy): Bacteria > Pseudomonadati > Verrucomicrobiota > Verrucomicrobiia > Verrucomicrobiia bacterium. The sequence goes on from DATAUW010000027.1 coordinate 93,742, forward strand.
GCTGGCCGGTTGACGGTCTGTTTCGTCTCCGCGTTCCAGCTTGAGACTCTGAACATCTCCTCGCTAAACCCAAAATCCCGCAGCACATTGTCCGCAAAGGCCAGCGCCGGTTGCGGCCCTTCCTCCTTTCTCGTTTCTTCGTTCCCCCCTCCGCACTCCAAACTCCGCATTGCGTTGGACCATATCGCCCGTAAAGCGTCCAGCTCCGCTTGCAATTCTTCCCCCGTGATGCCCATCGTCTCGCCCAATTCCTTGCGCGTATGCGGCCGCAAATCGTCCGGGTGCGCGTCTGGCGAGGGTATCACCGGCCCAATGCCGAATATCCTCCGGCAAATGAGCCAAGGCCGCGAATGCTGCAACCCCAGCTCGTGAAATTCCACCAGCACTTTTGGCAATTCACTCGACGCCGCAATCTGAAACTCCGCCGCAAATAATTCAAACAACTCCACCCGCCAGGGAATTCTTTCTCCTAACGGTGTATATTCGAGAATGGGCGGCAGGGCGGCGCGGACTGCCTTCGCCTTTTCCTCGTCGGTCAGGTGCAGTGATGGCGGAAGATGCGTCACTCCACTTCCCAACTCCCCGCTCAGCAGGTCAGCCGACTCCTCCCCGCTCTTTTTTTTATTTTTCATTATGATTTTAATCGGACTACAAGTATCCCGTTTGAAACGCCCACAACTCGCCCATTTGAGAATTCAACCTGGGTCGGATTTTGTTCCTTATCGGCTGTGTAGTTTCTGCTTTGCGCTGTGGCAGTATCAAATGCCAATTCTGCAAGCGCTTTGCGCTTGTCTTCCCAAGGCACGTCGGATGTGTCGGGATCGTAAAACCTACCTGCTCGGTTCCACCATTCTTCAAATGCTGCTTCATTGTTACTCATTTTTTCCTTCAATTTGATTTCATACGCTAGCCCTCTGCATCGCAAACACCCCGGAAAAGTTTGCGAGAATTTGTTCCGCCGTTTTCGGCACCGCGGGATTTTCCCGGTTCATCGCCAGCCACAAATAGAATTCCCGCATCTCCTCTTCCGTCCGCGATTCCACCGCCGCCGCCGCGTCCGCGATCAACCCCGGCGTGTAACTCGTCCCGCTGCGCGATGGCAGCTTCAGCGCATAATCAATCGTCTTGATCACCGTATGCAGCCGGATAATCTTCGGCTGCTCGATGACCGTTCCATTTTCGCGCCGATAAATCTCCGCCGGCAACAGGCTCGCCTGTTGATGCGCCTCGTGGGAAATGCGATGCCGGTTGCGCGAGAGCGCGCTCGCCATCGCCCCCTTCTCCTCGCGCGACCGAAAGTCGGAAGCCAGGTTCGCATTGAGCCGCGCAAACGATTCGCACAGATACCCGTTGCCTTCGGCCTCCTTTTTAAGCCAGCCCGATTCCTCCAGGAGTTTCACCGCCTCAAGGTCTCCGAACCACGTCAGGCAACTATTCCCAAACAAAATCACGCCGGGACGGTTAAGCCATCCGGCGCGGTTCGTCGTCTGCGCATGATACGCCAGTTCCCGATATAGCCGCACGACCATCGCCAGCGCAACAACCGAACCGTCATTTTTATTCCGCGCGCTATCAATCGCATGATTGAGCAAGCGAAACTCCGGCAAGCTCTCCAAATCCGCAGTTATTTTGATTTCCATATTAGGGTAGAATGTTCACCTGATAACCGAGCCCGCACAAAAACGGCTGATCGAAAGGGTAAGGCGAATCATAGGCGGGCGGCGTCCATTCCGAAGCCGGGTTCAAATCTATGACCTGGCCAAATTTGGAAACCCCTTGAGACACAATCGTCGAGTTACGCGGCAGCGTGTCAGACCCAATGTCAACCCTCGTTACCGTATATTTCACTCCGGCCGTCAGAAACAAAACCTGTGTGCGCGCGCCAAACCATCTCCCTTGGGCCGTCTCATTCACGCCGCCAAACTGGTTTTCTCCCAACAGGCCGGCATTGGGAAAGCTAAAGCCGTAGGCGTCCGCCCCAAAAGAAGGTCCTTGCCCGCCGCCGCCAGGAATTATTTTTCCGTCCCACTGGGAAAAATCTATCGTGGTCAGGTCCACATCTTCTATTCCAGCCACCTCACTGCCATCGCCATCCCCCCAACGATTCAGGTTCAGTTGGGTGGATTGCTGCCAAAGCAATGTGGTGAAATCGAACTTTGTGAGCGCCGCAATCAGTGGATCACTCAGGATACTCAGCGGAATTTCATCGCTGTTCTCCACGAGAATATCAAAGGTGACATCGCCCGGCCCCAATGGGTCTAATGCGAGATTGCCGTCAGGAGGGTTATGGATATTTGGCGAATTGGGATCCCAAAAAGTATGAACCACTGTCGCGGTTTTCGTGGTCGTATTCGCCCGGAAAAAACCCCCGCCTTCGGTTAATCCCTGTGCCGCCTCATCCTCCCCGGCGGAATTTTGCGCGCCGTCCGTGATGGTCCACGTGGTGACCGGCGGCGCCGTGATCGTGTTGGCCGTAAAATCGAATATGAGGAAATCAACACCAGGAATTTCCATGTCCGCTTTGGGCACGTTCGTGGCTGAATCGAATTGATAGGCATTCGTGGCCGGAAGCGCATGCGTGTAAGCCACCGTTCCCGCCGGCAACTCATAATAAATTTTCCCCTGCGAATTATTATTCGTGATGCTTCGTTTTCCCCAGACTTTGTATAGTTCAGCCTGCGACTGCGTTCCCGTGCCATCATTGAAGGATTGAAAGCCAACCGAGCCGCCAAACCCATACACCGTCCGCGCCAGGATCCTCACGTCGGGAATGGCCTTGTTCCGGTCCATATTCAAGTCGGTCTCAAAATCGGAGGTTCCCGGATCATCCGCCGAATCGAAATCGCCTGTATCGTAAACCGGTGGGTTCATATCAGGGTGTGGATTGGTCTTTCTTGTTCGCCCAGGCCCGGCCATCAGCCCGCGCCTGCCAGCCAACTCCCGGAATCCCCGTCGAGCCGCCGATGAGGTCCGCTATGATAATGGAGCCGAGGTTGTTTTCATTGGGCGAAGCCAGCCACGGCGGCGAAATGCGCTGATAATATTGAAGACCTTGCCCCTCCACTTGAGCCGCCCGCGAATCCCAACTGTTTTGAAATGTTTGATATTTGTATAACCACGTGACCGGCCCCGACCCGGCGTCAATCGTCTTGCTCGCAATGGATCCTCGCAACGCCGGCGGCTTCGCGATCTTGGTATTGGTGCGGACGTCGCCCGAAACCATTTGCGCCGTGATGAAATCCTTGTCCGAACTCACGTAGTAAAATTTCTGCACCGTAACCGCGGGCGTTCCCGCGCCGCCCACGCCCAAGTCCACTTCCACCAGCGTCACAGCGCTTCCCGCGATGTCCTGCCGCACAATCCCGACCGGCGTCGTTCCATTTTTCACGAGACAGTTATTGCTCGTTGAACCGTCGCTCAATCCCACCGGATCGCCATTGTTCACCGGCCCCTGCACCAGCGCGAGCGCGCGACCGGTGCTCTGCACGCGAAATGGCTTCGCTCCGTTTTCCGCGTCGCGAACGGTCACGCCCATAAAAATATTGTGCGCGGCCTGCACGAGCGCAGGCGGCACGGGAACTGTATTGGTATTCGGAGTTCCCGGCATCGTTTGGGCCCGCCGCAATACCGTTCCCACCGGCAAGGTGGCGTTCAACACCGGAACCAGCCACGTGAGCGTCAGCGGCTGGTCATTGCCCAACTGCCCCGCGATCAAATCGCTCAACGCCTTGCGGATGCCCGGCAACTGGCGGAACGCCGAGGCGAGCTTGCGCGCGTACTCCGCCTGAATCCGCAACTCCGCCTGCCCGGGAAAAAGACTGTTTGATTGCGTCTTGCGGTCGAGTTCGCGCTCCGGCTCGAATGTGTCGCGCGTCCGCTCGTTGGTCAGGTCCACCACTTCAAACGTGCCACCCTTCGGACTCGTCTCGATTTGAACGCGGTCCGTCAGGCTGCTCAAGGGCGTGCCAAAGGAATTGATCGCCGTCCGCGGATCGTAAATCAGTCTCAAGCCGCCCTCGCTGTAAATGTATTGCCGGAGCAACAGATTCGTCGCGATGACGCTGGCCTTGGTGAAGGCGCTCGTGCCGTCCGCATAAGGCACTTCCGTGTAACCGTCGCTCGAAACCACCGCCTCCAAATTCAACCCGCCAACATTTTCCACGCTGTCTTTGCTCACATCGGGATACGTGCCCTGGATATACGAAAACCGTTCCGCCTCGAAGGTCAGCGTGGCATTTACCGGCGGCACGGAAAGCGTGGCCTGCGCATTGATGACATTGTATCCATTGACCGCCACGATCAGGTTTTCCGAAAGGATCACCGGTTCGTCAAAAATGATGAACCGCACTTCCTCGCCCGAATCGTCAATCTGAAACGGAACATGCTGCCACACCGCGCTCGCGTTCTTGAAAAAGTTCAAACTGAACTGCGAACTCGAGATGCTCTTGAACAAATCCGCCCCCACCATGTAACCCTTGGCAATGGCGAAACCATTGCCGTCGCTCGGCGTGGTCACGTCAAAATTCATCAACCCCGACGTCGGGTCGTTTTGAAACACTTTGCACAGCAGTTTGTCCGCGATGTCCAGGGATGGCAGCGGCACTTGCAACCCCAGCCCCAGCGGAGCGCCTCCCCCATTCGGCACCGAATTATTCGCGAGCACCGCATTGTAAAAGGTGAAACTGTCCGCCGGCCGGAACGCTCGCCACAACAGCGTGGAAATGTAAAGCGCCGCCGGCATATCCATGCGGAACCTCGCCGCGAATTTGCGCCCATCCACGAACTGCGCGCCGTCCTGGGAAGTCGCATTCCGCAAATCCACATACTGCTGCACCGTCATCGAGAGCGCCGCCGCCGTCGCCAGTTGTCGCCCGATATAACCCTCGGGATCATTCGGCGTTTGATCGTAAGTCGCCGCCGTCAACGGATTGGTGGCACGGTGATAAATGTCATCCGCAAATTGCTCGAATACCAAAAATTGTTCCCACCCGCTCGCCCAGTCCGCCTGCATCGGCACGCCCATGACCTGATATAAATTCCGGTCGCCCAGTATGCGCACGTTCGTTGGATGCCCGCTCAACGCAAACCCGCTCCGCCGATTGTCTGAATTTTCCGGGAAGTCTATCGTCACACCATAACCCTTGCGCGTAAATGTGAGCACGTAGGGCAACTCCGGCGAACTGGCCAATCCCATCACACAGCCCGACCGCTCGGAAAAATCGCTCATCACCGCGTCCAGCCGCTTCCCGTTGAGACAGTCGTAATCGTAAATGGGAAAATTAAACACCCCCTCGGGAAACAATCCCAACCCCGTCAGGTCCCAAGCCCACGGCGACCCCACCGTTCCGCCCACGACTCCGCCCAACAGACCGAACGCTTTATAGCCCAGGATCGCGTTGATGATTTCCCACGCTTCCAATGGAGAGTTGGTATAGGTCCAGGTCAGCGTATTAAAATCGGCCGGGTAAACATGCTTATAGCGTTTGATGCGCCTGCCATTGACCAGGATCACGTCCGGCTTGTTGAACGCGCAATACGTGTAATCCCACTGCAAAAACTCCCGCAGGTCTTTAAACTGGAGCGTCCGAATCAATCCCTCCGCGCTCCCTTGGTTCTCCACGTCGCTGATGCACACCCCGGCAAAAAAATGCGCGCCGATGGTCATCGTCAACAGCGCGCCCGTCGCCACCACCCAATTTGCGGTCGGCGCGATATACACAATCGTCGCCGTGCCCGGCTGCGTTCCCCAGGAAAACGAACCCGCCAGCGATTGCGTCACAAACTGCGCCGGGGATTGCGCGGTCGCGCCCGGAAACATCCGCGGCTGAGTCGCAATCTGCACCTGAACCGATATATTTTTAGTGCTCATTAGTTTCTGAATTTTTCGATCAACACCCCAATGCGTTCGCTGAATTTCTGGATTTCCGCCAGCACGGCCGCCGCCTCTTCCTGCGTTTCCGGCTCATTGATCTGTTCGTAAAGCTCATACCAGCGCGCCAATTCAAGCTGCCATTCCAGTATCTGCTCGCCGTAATCGGTTTCCGCCTTCGGCACCGGCCGCCCTTCCTCGGTGAACAACGCCCAAAGGTTTTTCAATTCCGGCGATTTCCGAATCATCCCCAGCGCTTTTTGCAGGGTTTTCTGTATCGCCTGCGCCGATACACCTTCCCGCCGGGCTATTTCTTCCGTGGACATCTTCGCCACCGCATCGGTCGGGTCGTAGCAACGCTTTGCCGCTTTGGCTCGATGCGGACGGTAGGAGGCTCCCATTGGCCGTTTCGCGCAGGCTTGAAGCTTCGAGTCGCCCAACTCTCGCGACTTGCGATGCCGCGTCTTGGAATCGCGGTTGTTTTCCACCAAACAACGGGGGCAAAAGAGACGCCGTTTCCGCCCGCGCAGATAATCAAACGGCTCTCCGCATTTATCGCAGATGCCCGTCGTCAGTTGTTTGGCTGGTTCGCTCACTGTTCTATGTGGAATGTTGCACGTGCAACTTCCGGGTCCGCCGAATTTTTCGCGCCACGTCAATCCTTCGCCGCGTTGGCCCCGTTAATAAATTTCCCCGCTCGTCCCAGCCGAGCGTTTCCAAAATCGCCGGCCACGTCTTGGGAAACTGCCGCTTGAAAAATGCCACGATCCTGGGCCGCGACTTCCCGCCCCGATGCGGCTTGTTGTTGAAAATTTCCGTCAGCCGCGAGCGATTGATCACAATCTCCCTCGCCACCGTTTCAATCGTCCACAACGGCGACACGCCATCCACTCGCTTCGGCTCATGCAAGAGCCATTGAAATTTTGGGTTAAGCACCGCGACGCTCCTCTCTCCGCGCTTTCAGCGCCGGTTCGGCCGGGTTCAATGTCCGCGCAACTTTTTCCATGATGCCCCCGCGCCAATTCGCCGCCTTCATCATCGTCAATGCTTCCCGCAAAACCTGCTCCACTTCCGTCACCCGATCGCGCAACCGCTTGGCCTGTTCATCATTCAAATTTTTTAACTGGCGTTCCTTGTCATGGATGCCATCCCACAACCGCATGCGCTCCTCGAAGAATTCTGACCTGCTCGTGGCCTTCACGAGTTGTCCCCACAGCCATTGGTTTTCATCGGCGTCAGATTTGAACGTCGGATAACTTTTCGGCTTCGTTGGCAAAGGTGTTTTCATCGCTCTTCCTTCTCCGTATGTTTCGTCAGCCAATTCACAATTTCGTACAGCGGCCCCAGGCGCGGGTCCGCTTCGTCCGGATGTTCCAGCCAATAGTCGTATTCCTCCATGCCCACGGGCTGATAACCCATTGCGTGCGAATCCAACTCAAAGCCCCAACACTTGATTGCCGGTCCCTTGCCGCCCTCCGGTCCAAATCGTTTGGTGAACTTCCCCTCGATCCAACCCGGGCTCTTGCTCAACTGGTCACGCAAATCTTTTCGCTGAAGCGTGATTTGGCCGCGCAGTTTCACCAAAAACATTTGGAGCTGCGCCGTGGTCGAATCCGGATCGAGAAATATTTTATAAGACCACCAACCCGAACGTCCGCCGTGCCCCACCTGGTCTGGGTTTCCTGGCGCATGTTCCTTGCGCTCCTTCTCCAACCGGAAACAGGACGCATCAATCTCCCCGGCTTTCACCGCCGTCATTAGATCCGTCCAGAAAATATTGATGTTCGTTTCGCTGGTGACATCCGCCGCGCTGGCTTTCGCGTGCTCGACCATCGCCGCCGCAAACGCTCCGATTTCCTTTTCCGTGTGCGAGTTCAGCATCGTCGCCACCGAGCGCCACGCCGCATAGCAAACTCCATGCACAAATTTGTCCCGGTTATTAACGCCCGGCAGCGGCGCGGTCGTGTCCCAATCCTCCAGGTTTTTCATCACCAGCCGCACGAATTCTTCCCGCCGTTCCAACAGCATGCGGCTCAGCAAAAATAATTTCCCTTTGTGCGCTTGAAACCAGTCGCGATGGTCCGCCAGCCGTTTGTCTTTGCTCACCTGCACATGCGGATAACGCGACCGCATCGCCGCGTCCGAACTCGTGCTTTCGCCGCAGACCAAAAAATTCGTTTGGATCACCCGCTGCACTCCGTCCGGCGTCCACTTCACCGGCGGCAAACGGTTGTACGCATCGCGCAAAACCGCTTCGACTGCCTCATGGATTTTCCCCGCCCGAAATTCGTCGCACAGCAGCGGCAAATTGGAATAATTTTCCGTCTCTTGCATCAGCCCCACCGCCGAGGCTTTCATCAGGCCGATGCCTCCCTGCTCCAAATCCAGTCCTTCAATATTCATCAGCCACCCGGCCAGCATCGTTTTGCCGCTGCTCATTTGACCGTGCAGCCACAACCCGGGAAATGCGCGCTCTTTTTTGAAAATTTCCGGCGCGGCCTTGTACGAAAATATCGAGCCCAGCACCAGCCAGCCTTCATAACCGCCAACGGTATTGTAAAAGATGTCGCACACTTCCCGGAAAAATCCGCGCATCAAAACCACTTCCGAAGGCGGGGCTTGGTTCTTTTTTGCCGGATCTATTTTCGTTCCCACAAAGCCGTCCGGCGTGCGCAATGCTCCGGTCACCGTCAGGTGCGGTTTCATCTTCGGCTTGCCCTGCTGGAATGAACTCTCGCGCCCTTTGCGGTTCAGAAAATATCCCTGCCCGTCATACCAATAGATGCCGTCCTTATCATCCGGCAAAAGCACTTTCCCATCCGCATACGCGCAGTCCTCGCAAAACCAAATGCCCGTCTCGATTTTCACCGCGTCGGGCGTCTTCGCGTTTTTCACCACCGGCCGCCGCTTCTCCACCGGAACCCACCCGCAAGAATCCACTTGGTTGATGATCCGCCACGCGTTGCCGTGCGTATAATCCTGATGCAACTTTTGCAGCGCGACTTGATTGCCAAACCACGCGAAATTTCCACACCCCAGACACCACTCGCGAAACCGCTCCGGCGAGGCGAACGCTTTTTTATCCAGCATGTACGTCCCCTCATGCAACGGTCCCTGGCTGACTTCACCCAAAATATTCCGCAACCGCACGAGCCGCTGCACTTCGCCATTGGACTTGCGCAACAGGAACAGGCATTGAATTTCAAAATCGCTCACCGGTTCCGGTGAACCATCGAGCAATAATTCCATAAACCATTTGCGGTCCCACTGCTTCGCATCGCGGAAAATTTTCACCTGTTGCTTGCACCAGACGTAATCTTCCTTCTGGTCCCTCGGCGACATCTCGCGCCGGACATAATACGCGCCGGCATTTTGCGGGTCTTGCGGCAACACCGCTTCCCATTTGCCGATTTCTTCACGCGCGCGCCAGCAATGTTCCCATTCCCGGTCCTCCGCCAGTTTTTTTAATTTGGCGATCACCTTGCGCTCCTTATCTCCGCCGCACGGCAGCTTAGGTTCGTAAAGCTTGCGTTCCACTTCGTCGCAGATGAATTTTTCGTCTTCATCCTTGAACAAAGTTTGCTGGCCCAATTCGTACGGCACCAGCGACCGCTCCAACGCCTCAAAGAAATCATCGTATAAATCCGCGCCCAGCGCAGACCCCAGCACGAACGCCGGCGGCGGCCCTCCCTCGGGCTCGCGTTGCGGCGGCGTCTGGCCCAGACTTGATGATTCGTCTGCCACGTTGTTGCTATCTCATTCAAAAGCCATGCGACTCGGTTTGCTCAAATCGTTTCAAATTCCTCCGGCGCCGACCGCACCGAATATAGTTTCGGCGAATATCGGTGGAAGGCGAACAACTGCTTCTCGGTTACATCAAATGCAGCCTTGTGATTCCCATGAGGCTCAAAGAAAAGCACCCCATACCAGGGCGTCGAAACAATGTCGCCAGTGGCCCCGAACCCGCATTCTTGGCGCGGTGCGCCTATGTAGATTGCCTCTCCGATAAATACCTGCGGTTGTTCAGGCCCGAAAAAACAATCCACACACCGCACCGTCTCCTGGTCCGCCCCCAGGTCGAGGTTGAGACGGCCCAAAGGCCGCCTCAACCCGCAACAGGCGCAGAAGTCCACGAGACCCGTTTCACCGAATGCTGTTTCACTTACTGTCGCCATAATGTTTCAACCGCGTTGCTATCTGTCTTTGGTGATGCCGAAAGCGCGGTCCAATGCCCGCAATGCGCGCGCGCGAATTTTCGCGCCATCCGGCCCTTCCGGCGCTTGCCAGTCGTACTTAGCGCCCGCCGCCATCACGATCCGGATCCCGCGCTCGCCCAATTCCTCGTAATGTCCGATGTTGGAAACCACGATGCGAATGCCCCCTTCAAGCAGAATGCCCTCGCCCGCTTCCATCCCCCGCCGCCCAAGCTGTGCCGTGTTTGAGTAATGCTGATGCTGCTGTTGCTGCTGTTGGGCCTGCGGTTGCTCCAGGCGCTCTTTCATCAACGCCGGCAACTGCTCAATATGGGTAATATCAGGAAACAACTCTTTGAGTTCGCCGACCACCTTCGCGTTATAGTTAGCGCGCTCAATGTTATCCGCTTCGATTTTTCCCGAGGAACAGTCACAAACCTTGCCGCTTGCTCCCGGCGTCGGAATGAGTCCCGTATCCGAACACTTCTGACATTTGAACGGCGAGGCTGTCGCTCCCGTTCCCGTCGCTGCATCCGCTGGCGTCGCCGCCGTCTCGGTTGCTGTTTTCGTTTCTTTTGCCATTTTATTTTGCCTTTTTTGTTGATGTTGTGGTTTTGGATTGGGTGAGAAATGTTTCATAAGCCCTTTTGCGGTCAAAACATTCGACCGCCGAAACGGCCAACCCCGCGACTTTGATTAAGTATTGCCGCCGTTCCAGCGGCGTGGCTGATTCCGCCCGTTCGTTGTGGTCCACGATGAATAAATGCCAATCCTTTTGGGTATGACGGTCATCGTGTCTAAAATCGTGCGGACCGCGGCCGTATTTTTGCCGACCGTGATTTTGTTCCGCCTGAATTTCCTGCGCGATTTTTCGGTTCATAAAATTATTTTGCGTGGAGCGTCATCTCGGTTAGAATTGACCTGATCTGCTTGAGCGCCACCTTCGCATTCAATTTTCCCGACCGCTCCAGGCCTGACACACTCGCGATCGCGCCTAGATAATATTCCGGCTTGTGTACGATCGGCGGGTTCGCCGCCGCCCGGTCACTCACCGCCGCTGCTGGAGAATTTTCATTGTTCATGGTCATCGCTTTCGTTCGTCAAATCGGCTTTCGCGCTGTTGTGAAATTGCGCCATCGCCTTCTCGCTATTTTCTTTGGCAAAATCTTCCGACGCGTAATGCGCCTTGCACCGTTCGCAATCGAATCCCTTGTGATGCTCAAGCGTCTCTGCCTGATCCAGCGTCAGCGGCAGCCCGCAATCCGGGCACGATTCATGGAACTTTTTGGGATTCACGATTGGAATTGAAGGTGCCGGGGCCGGCCACCAAGCCACATGACGCCAGTCATGCTGACGCTCCCGGCACCTTCAAATGGTTTTAGCTCGTCGCCTCCGTCGTTGCTGGCGCGGGAGTTGGCGCCGTCTCTGGGGACGCCACCTCGTCAGGTTTGGGCTTTGCCAATTCCAAATCGGATTCTGAAAACACCAGTTTGTGCAACTGGTGATCCGAATCGAAATATGCGCACTGAACGCGCCCGTCATCCCAGAAGCCATCCACAACCATTCGCCGGTCAGCATTTGAATAACCGGACACGACGTCGCCGATTTTGAATTTTCTGACTGGCCCGCTTGCACTCGACGCTGATGCGGCGGATGCGACTGGACCAGCACATGCGTTTTCCCGTTCGGTTGGCGGCGGCGTTCCTGCAAGAAGAACTGCGTTAATCATCAACCCACCGATAGCTCCCTGTGCGTATCCGAGGTCAATTCCCAAATGACCACACCCTTTGGCATAGACACCGGTAGTGCTTCCATCGGCCCAAGGAGTATCCGGAATCAGTGTGTTGGCATCGCAGACCTGGGCAACCAAGTCTTTAACAGCCACAGGAACTTCAACCATTCTTTGAACCGCAGCTTTTACTTCCGTCGGTTTTCCGGTCCATTCAAAACACCAGCTTGTATTCATCCAATTTTCCTTTTTGTTTTTCTGCCAGGGTTCATCCCCGCGAAATTTTATTTAAATGCGAATTGAAAATTTCCACTCCGGCCCGGAGTGCGGCTCAAACCCGACAGCCGCGCTTCCAGTTGCGGAACGCTCAGCGTCTCGAGATAACGCCGGTGCGCTTCCACATTTGGCATCACGCCGCTTGCGGAAATAATTTCTCGGATCAGCCGCGTCCCATCTGCGGATGTTGTTTCTCTCGTCCTCTCCCCACCCCAAAATGTCATAGCGTCATGCCGCCTTCTTCCAGGATTTTTCGTTGAGTTGCGCCGCCCGACCGTCCCAATCCGCCTTGCCCTGCGCATTCCGCCACGCGTTCGGGAGGATGCAAACCTCCGCCCGGATATGAAGTTTCCGCGCCAGGTCCGTCGCCAGATAGCGCGCCCAGATGATCGAATCAAAACGGTTGTCCCGTTCCTTTTTGTACGAAGCCAATTTCGGATCGCCTTTCTCCTCGTTGTCGAATCCCACGATCACATGCCGGCAATGCACCTGCATCAACCAGTCGTCGAGCACCTGCCGGCATTCGTAATTTTTCGCGAAGGAAATTCCCGGCAGCGCGCACACGCCCATCGGTTCCTTGCGCCCCATCGCCATAATCCGCCACAAAATCGCCGCCTTGAATTCCCCCTCCGTGATCACCACCTTCGGAAAAAATTCCGGTTGTGTTTCCGAGCCCACCGGCCGCGGAAAGTAAACCTGCGATGTCCCCACCAGCGTCCCGCTTCGACCCATGCCCTTGTGCGGCCGCAGCGAAAGCAATTCCCCGCGCTCATTGAAGTACGGAATCAGAATCGGCTCGCACCAGCCCCACAAGTTGCCCTCATCATCCTTCCACTCGCCCCGCCCCGGCGATTCATCCGGTTTCAATTTCCGAATCCGCCCCGCGCCATAAAACTGGCCGTTGGGCCGCCGGTCCTTTTTCGCGCGGCGATCCTCCGGCAGCCAAATCCCCGCCGCCAGGCAATCCTGAAAACCAAACTCCTGCTCGATGGCGATCAACAAATCCCGGTTCGACTTCGGATTCGACCGGAACCGCAGCCCGCGCGATGCCGCCGTATCCAATGCCCGTTTCTTGAAAAGCATTTCCTCGTCGCGAAACAAAAACGGCGCCCGCTCAAACAGTGCCTTGAGCGAACGCCGTCCGTCATGAGTGGGCACGATGATGGCCGGACCAGTTCCCGGCCCAGCCGTGGCCGCGGGGCCGGGGATTGTTGAAGACGCGGCGGCCGGATTGGCGCCACTGGCGACCACCGCGCTTGGGTTAGTTACGGGAGAAGAAACAGGAGCAGGCAAATTCAAGATCCGCCGCGGCTCCCCCGCCACCGCCGGCCCGATATACCCGCGCGCCTGGAGATCGTCTAATAGACGATTAGCCCGGCTTTGCCCGATCTGGAATTTCTGTTTAAGGCGAACCGCACTCGCGCGCTTTTCCTCGCGAATCAGTTCAACCGTTTGGGCGATCAGCTTTTCCCACTCGCGTTTTTCCTCCTGTTCAAATTCCTCACGAGAAACAATGACACCGGCCATCAGCGGTTGCTGCTCAAGTTCCGCCGACTCGGCAGGTTCATCCGGCAATTTTTCATCGGCGGGGGGATGCGGCGTATCCAACTCTGCCGAGGGGCAGGAACCATCTGCAGCAACCATAGGCGCACCCTCCCCGCCAAATTCTTGAACGTCATTTGCGAGCGCAGGAACAGCCGGAGCAGAATTATCCGCAACGTCTTCATGGACCGCATCCGCCTTGCTCTCCGCTGGCAGCGCGGGGGGACTCTTCAAAGTCGTGCGCTCCTTCCAAACACCGGCCTGCTTCAAATACTCAACAAACGCATCCTTGATATTCAGGTTCGCGACATACCCGATATACTTGACCGCCGGCATCGCCTGAGCGCCCGTCGGACAAGATGTGCTCTGACACTTAAACATCTTGATCCCGGACCCATCCGCGACAAACACCCCCGCCTTGCTCTTTTTGTGGCAAAACGGGCAGGTAAAACACTTCCAATTCCCGTTTTGGGGAGCATGGCCATATTGCTCCATGACCCGTTCGAGCCCCATGCGCGAGTCCGCCTCCTTCAGCGCCGCGTCATTATCAAAAGGCGCGTTATCCGGGTTAATAACCCCTCCCTGATAACGCGTTACAAGGCCATGAGAACCGTCGGAAAGGTGTTAGAAGAACCACTATCACCCCGCGAAAACCAGCAAGGAAGGTACACTCAGGGTACAGTGAAGATGTAACCCATTGATTAGCAATGGCGGAGAGAGAGGGATTCGAACCCTCGGAAGGATTACTCCTTCACAGGTTTAGCAAACCTGCGCTTTAGGCCACTCAGCCATCTCTCCAGACCAATGTTTAGCCCTGTTTTAAAGGACAAAACCCACCTTTGCCAGCCACGCAGAAAGTGGAGGCTTGATGTTTGCCGGACGTTTGCCAATCCAAACGGGCAAACTATATGGCGCGTATCAAGCGCGAACAAGGACGGTAACTGAGTCCGCCAAAACTTCAAGGCTGAAAAAGAAGCCTTCGCCAAAAAAGCGGAATTCGCATTTGTGACCGGAAGCAATTCAAATCCGGAGAAATATTTTTCGGCGATACATCCAAAACAAAATCAGCCACATAACCAGCAGCACAAAAATACCTCGCACCAGAGGTTCAAAAGCTTCACCCATTAGCTTGAAGATGTTTCCGCCAAGGTGCGTAGTGAAACTGCCCACGATAAAGTCTTCGAGCAGATGAGCCATGCAATAAGCCGCGATGGAGTTCATGCCGACCACGACGAGTGGAAAGGCCCAACGCTTCCAACCTTTCAGATCCACCAACGCGTAAAATCCAGCCATCAAAACCAGACACCAGCCTCCGCTAAAAAGTGTCCAGCTTGGCGTCCAGATGCGTTTCACCACTGGACAAATTCCCAACCAGCCAAAAACAAGACCGGCCACCAATCCAACCACGCCGGCTATTGCCAGCCATTTTACTTTGTCCCAGGGCAAACGCGCACTGCGGATAATATTGCCGGCCGTCAGCCCAAGAATCATCGTCGCCAGCGTCGGTATAAAACTCAGTGTGCAGTAGCCGCCTTCGTTATTGGCGAACATGTGCTTGCGCGGAAACAGATTCAGGAACCATCGGTCAAATGCCCAAGCCAGGTTTGCGTTCTTGTTCCAATGCGCGGCAAAGCCCGCGAGGTTGGATTGCCAATCTTGCGAGACACCAGCCATCTTCCAGTCGAAATCTGCTCCCGGAAGCGGGTAAAGCGCAAAGGCCAGCCAGTAACCGAACAACAGAATCGCAAACGCCAGCCATTGCACGCGGGCGGATCGTTCCGCCAGCAAATAGAGAAATCCGTAGCCAAGACCGATCTGTGTCAAAGTATCCTCGAAGGTCCAATAGGTTTGTGTCCGCCCCATTGACCGCAGAAATACTCCGAGCAGAATGAGGATGAGCGCGCGCCAAAATGCGTGCATCGTCCGGGCGAATTGCGGCTGACCATTGGCAACCCGTCGGGCGATAGAAAACGGCAAGGCGACTCCCACCAGAAATGAAAACGACGGCTGGATCAGATCATGCAGCGAACAGCCCACCCATTCGACATGCGATTGATGATGGCAAAGAAATTTCCAAAAGGCACTGCCCGCATTATTCGTGGAGACCTGGCAAAAATCCAAAACCTCACCCATCATCAACAGCATGACGAACCCTCGATACGCATCTATCGAACCCAGACGCGGCGCGGAACTGCGAGCCGGGCTCGATGCCGGATGATTGCTCGGCAATTCAGCAATACTCGCAGCGGATGGATTGATTTGTGACATGCGAAATTCCAGTTATTCGCGGTGACCCGCAATGGACGAAAATCCAAGCACGGGAATCTCACCGCCGCTGGACAAAGCCTTCGCTGGAGCGCCACTGATTCTCAATGTCTGATGCAACCGATGATAACCACTTTCTTTTTCCCATACGTCACCGAGGATTGCGCCTGCGCTCGAAACCGCATTTGAGTTCGCCAAGCGAATAGCGTAGGCAGGATTGGCATAAAGTGACGGCGCCGGATCGGGCAAATTCAGGAGCAACTCATAGTCGCCCTTGGGCATCGCCGCCGGCAATGAAAGGCGGGCGCGCAAAATATAATTTGTTCCCGGCAGCCAGTGGCGCGCGTCCACGTCACGTGACAATTCGGCGTAATACTTTTTTCCATCGCCGCCGCGCAAAATCAATTCGATACCGCGTGGATTGAACGGCGCGGCGAAACCGGTATTTCGCAATTCCAGCGTTAGGGGAATCACCTGCCCCGGCTGCGCTTCCGCGCGAAATATTCCCGTGACCAATTCCAGCCGGTAACCAAGCCGCCGCTTGATTTCTTCCATACAGCCGTGTTCCACCCATTTGTCGTCTACGACGGCATTGTAATCCTCGTTCAAAAATGAATAGTGTGAAATTGCCATGTCGGAATCCGCGATGCCGCCCGCAGAAGCGCAATCGGACGCAGGTGAATTCAGCGCGCACGTCTCACCGCCCATCGGCACGTAGCGCGTATCCTGCGCGAGGTAATTTCTCAGATTGGCGGTGTCCTGCGGTGAATTCTTCGTTCCATAATCCAGACTGACAAAAGTGCCTTTGTCCGTGGAATCCGCGAGATAGCAATCGTTGTGAAATCCAATCCGCGACGCGTCGCTGCCGGTGAAGGCGTCCCGCGCATCGAGCGTCGGCGAACTGGTTGCCGCCGCCGGGCCATAGAAAAATTTTTGTTTTATCTGCGGCGTGCGAACTTGAATCATCCGCTCCGCGGGAAGAGCCTTGAGCAGCGCTTTGAGAACGTCCGCGCGGTCAATCCAGTTTTGCGCCCGCGCCAGGCCGTTCGAGTAAAAATTATCACTGTAGTAGCCCTCACCCCACGCGCCGATGAAGCCTTCCTGCAAGACGGCGATCACGTCGCTATTCTTCTTCAACAACGGCGCCAGTTGCGCGATGTGGCCGAGGATGCGTTCTTTGGCCGGTTCATGAAACGGGCGCACGTGATCCCGGTTATAGGCAAAACGAACGATGGCTTTGTCTCCCTGCGCGCGAACGGAATCCAAATCCGTCTGAATGGATTCAAGATAATTGGAACTGATCGGCGCGTTGACAAAAGTATCGAGATAAAACATCCGCAGGAAGAGGGAGATTTTTGCGTTATAAGTGTTGCCGGGAGAGTTTTTGCCGTTGATGCGCGCGCCCGCCAAATTGAGCGGCACATGGGAAGGCTTACTCGCGTGGCTGTATTCTTCAAGGTAAAAACCGCGTTCAGGATTCGCAAAATCCTCAGTGGATACAGTGTAATAATTAGTCACCAACACTTGAGCGCGGGCGGAATTTTGTTCGCTACAAACGACCCACGCAAATAAAAGTAATAAGGGAATTTTCATCAATATTCCTTCACCAGTTTGTTCACTTGCTTTTCCGTTCGACGGTTTCGACGAGTTTGAATTGATATGTCCGTTGCCAAAAAGTTCCGCTCCGCGGAATCGCCATGCCCGCTACTAAAAAAATGTTGGGTCTTCTTGGTCATCGGTTTTGAATCGCTGGCGAATTCTTAAAAATCATCGCGCCCCATTCGTGCTGGCGATGGAAATCCAGTTTCGCATGCGGCGATGTCGAGGAAATAACCGGCTCGCTAGCGCCGCGCGTGTAATCGTAACGGCCAAATGAAAACATCCACGTTGCGTTTTCGACCAGAGCCTTGGTTCCGCCGACCGCCGCCGTAGGAATTTCGGCATAAATTTGCCAGCGGTTCAGTTCGGGTTCGATCCACGTCATGGAATAAAACGCTTCTCCGGGAACAAAAAATTCCTCCAGCTTGCCGGTGCGGCGCGCCCACTCGGCGGCCTCATCATCCGGGTAACACAACTGCAGTCGGTGATTATTCGGCGTCACGTGAAACTCGGCATAACTCCGGCTTTCCGAGGCGCGCAGGAACATCTCAAAGACATCTCCCAATTCCCACGTCCGCGGGTTTAATTTCGTCGCCGCGTTGAAAATATCCGTGTCCATCAGCTCCGCAAAAACCACTAATGAATTTTCGAGCCAGCCGATGCGGACAACTCCGGGCAAAAATCCCGGCTCTTCCTGTTCCCGCCAAGCCTGGCGAAATCGGCACGCGGTTGCGGACGTAAAGGCCGCTCGCACGCTCCGCAAATTCGCGCGATCAAACAATGGCAACCGCTCGCACGAAATCGCCGGCGCAAGCATGTCCTTGGTCGCGATTGATTTTTGATTATCCATTTTTAAAATTTTTGCGGTTGCGCCGGATTCATTGAGCGAGTCGAAAAAATTGCCGACCGCTCCCCACTTGGATCACATAGGGACTGATTGCATTGCTTAGGCTCATCCACGGGCCGGCCGGCGACGAAACGGAATATTGCAGTGTGCCCGGGCCGGTCCAAATGACATTGAAGACATTGTTCGTTTGTGTGAAAAAAATGGTTCCCAGTTGCGGCGGAGAAATCGTGTACAGGATGCCCGTTTCCACGGCGACTTCCGGCCCCCGATTGTCCTGCAACAGCAATCGCATGGCGCTCGTGCCGAAAACTCTTTTGTTATCGGGATAAAGCGTGGACAACGAAACCTGAAATTCAAATTCCTTCGCGCTGGTAGATGGCGCCACCGCCCAGCCCAAACCAGAAACCGACCCGGCATTGAAACTTCCATTGCGTTGATCGTAACCAAAGCCGGTCTCGATCATCATCTCGGAACCGAACGAAGCGCCGGCCACGGCGTAGCCGGTTGCGGTGTTCATGTCCGTGTCAAAAAAGAGATGTGAATAAAAATCCGTGAACAGCGCGTACGGCGAGGCGAGCTTGATGTGGCCGTAAAGGTTCTGGCTATCGTTGGCGAACTGGACTTGCAAATAATTTACCGGATTGCCGTCGGGTGCGCCCTGGTACGCCCACGGAATATTTGTCCAATCGGCAAACGAGCCATCTATCGTAATTTTTTTATAGGTGCTGAGAGTATTCGTTCCCGCGACGACGGTGATGGAAACGAGGTTGGTGTCCTCATGCGCGGGCGAGCAACCATCCTCCGCCCGAACGGCAAACGAATACGTCATGCCATCGGTCAATCCACCAACCGTGAAACCATAAGGATAACTGCCCGGACCGGTTCCCAAATAATAGTTGGCGGGAATTTGTGAAGCGACGTGGGAAATTTTGGTGGCGGTCGCAAAATTAACCGTGCCGCCAGTCGAATAATAAATGTTATAATATACTGGATCGGTTTGGTCGCGGGCCACATCCCAATAGACTGTCGCGATACCGCGGCCTGCGATTACTCTCTGCACACCGGCGCGCGGGGATGGTTGCGTCGCCCCCTGCGCCGCGGTGCTGTCCCAAACGGGCGGTTGCGTATCCTGATTGGTCGCCAGCCATCCGGCGGCATTCGTGTTGAAGGATGAGTCGAGCGATGGAACCGTCCGATACAACGGCCATCCCTGAATGCCCATGCTCTCAACGTAGTCTTGATTGACGAGGGCGGCGGATTGGGGCGGCGTTTGATCGTAATCCACCACGAACAGGCTGAACCCGTCGGGACGCCCGGCTTCAGCATTTAACTTGGGAGCGAAATCATATTTGTTTTCGGCGAACGAACTCGAAATGTTCGTGGTGGTTTCCGTGTAATAACTTTCAAACATGACCATGTCCACGTACGGCCTCGGATTGTATGGATAGGTCTTCAGGTTTGAATCATAGAAAAAAAGGCCGCGATTGGCCATGAGCAGCTTGGTCGGATAGTTTGTGTGAATGCGCTGAATGAGCACTTGCATGCCGGGAGCAGTCCATTCGTAGGGTGTGCCAAAAGTATCCGGCGCGGCGGTGTCCAGGGTATCGAGAAAAACGCCGTCGCAATTAAGCGCGGTCCCGTTGGTCGTAGTTAGAATCTCGTCAAGGCCCGACTGGCCGCTGGTGGCTTTATTCATGGTCTTGATCACCATCCACCAGGCAGGCGCGCCGGCATTCACATAGTAACTGCCAAAATTAGAATTCTCATCCGGCTTGCCGGTCTGGTTGCTTTTTGAGTTGAGATAATACGACGCGTAGTTCGTGCCGCCAGATGACGGCAATCCAATGACATTCGTGATGCCGGAAAGCGGCAGGCTATCGGATGCCCTTGGGTCAACACGCGGACCCAGTCCATCACCGGCGACCGGCGCGCCGTTTCGATCATCTTCACCAATGGACAGGTAAGCCAGGACCAGCACGTCGTCACTCGTGCCGGCGATATTGTCCTTGCCGCGGCGGATGGTGGCGATCTGATTGGACGTTATGTTGCTCGCCGGATGCAGGATCACCATGCGATAATTGGTGCGCGCATAATCCACCTGGCTGGCATTCCAATTGCCGTAATAAATCAAATAAGGTGTGGTGGTGTTTAGTCTCAACGCTGGACCACGGCCGCCAAATGCACTCGCGATGGAAACTACCAGCATCAAGCACACGCTGAAGATCGCCGCCACCCTGCCCTGCCCGCGTTGAATGATTTCGGCCACTATTTTACTGCATTTTTGCTTCGCTATGCCTTCGCCAGTTTAGGCGACTTTACCATCCGTTCTTGTTCTGTCAACAATCATTTATCACATGATAATTTGGGTATATACGAGTTTTGACCCATGCGGTCAAAAAGAGACTGTTAAAGGGAAACGGAGGCCGCGCCGCGATTTTCGCGGACCGAGGAATTACGAATAACCAGCTTGGGTTTCAACTTGGTCTTCTGCGTCTTCGTCGTGGACTGGTCCATTCTCTGAATCAAAAACTGCCACGCCGTGGCGCACATCGCGGCGACCGGTTGCACCAAAGTAGTCAATGGACATTCCAGATATTCGGTGTCCTGAATGCCGTCGCAACCCACCAGCGCGATTTCTTCCGGCACTTTTATTTTCATATCGCACAGGCCGCGATAGATTCCCAGCGCCACGTCGTCAGAGTGGCAAAAAATCGCGTCCGGGCGGCCGTTCTCGCGGATGTAATCCTGAATCAACTGCCGCGCGATGGTGCGCTGCTGTTCCGTGAGCGGATAATAAATGAATTCCGGTTTTAACTTGGCCTGGCGCATCGCCTTGACATAACCGAGACGCCGGACGGCGCGCGAAGAATCCTCTCGCACGAAGGTCGCATGGGCGATGCGGCGGAATCCCGAGCCGATCAAATGCTCCATCACTTCCAGAGCGCCCGCGTATAGATCCACCTGCACGGCATCGGAATTCTCACAACAATCCGCGCCCATGCTGATGATTGGAACCCGGGCCGCCGTGGGTGATTTGCGATAAATGTCCGCCTGATCGGGAGCATCCACCACGAAAATTCCATCCATCGGAACGTGGGACAACATCTGTTGTTCTTCGGCAATGCTGACTTCACTGACGATCAATTCATGCCGGGCAGTTTTCACCAGGCGATTCAGCTCTCGCGCTACATGAGTGTAATGAGTGGAAATCTGATCCGGTATCCACAAGCCGATGATCCCGCTTTTACCCTTTCTCAAGGCGCGGGCATAAGGATTCGGGCGATAACCCATCGCCTGGGCGGCCGCCAAAATGCGCTCACGCGATTCCTGGGAAATTTGCGGATAGCCTGACAGGGCAAATGTGACCAGTTGGCGCGACACTCCGAGTTTTCGGGCGATTTGTGCCTGAGTTACCATAGTGCCTGATATTGTAACCAAGCCGTTCTACTAGTCACAAGCCAACAGATTTTCTGGTTGAAGTTATTCAATAGAGTTAGATGCACAAATTTCGTAATCCATCTACTTCCGTTCAAAGTCAATAAAGCCACGATTCACATCCACGCCGACCAGGCGAACCGTGGTTTTGTCGCCCACGTCGAGACCTTGCGCGCCACGAATGACTTTGCCTTCGGCAGGAAATTTCAGCAGGCGAACATAGGTTCCCTTGTCCGATGCGCCGGTGACGAGGCCGTCGAAGGTTTGCCCGACCTGATGGCTTAGCAGATTTGCGGCGATGACCTTGCTCATGAGCCGTTCGACTTTTTTGGCGGCGTCCTCGCGCTCGGTGCAATGTTTAGCCACATCGGCAAGTTGTTGTTCTAGGTAAGGCGCGGGTGCGTCGGCAATCACAGCTTTCAAAAGTCGTTGCGTGACGAGATCCACGTAACGCCGATTCGGCGCGGTGGAATGAGCGTAGTCCCGAACGGCAAGACCGAAATGTCCTTCGTGTTCGCGGCCGACGGGCTCGACCACATATTCGCCGGGGCCGAGCATTTTCACGATTGCGAGCGACAGATCGGGAAAGTGCAAAAGGTCGGCGGCTTTGCGTTGTTCAAGGAATTCGGAAAGGGCGCGCGGGTCGGGCGTATTGGGAAGTTTCGTCCCGTATTGTTTGGCGAGAACCTGGATGCGATCCCAGCGTTTCGGCGTCTTGACGACGCGCCGGATGGAAACGGAATTGTGCTCCTTGAGATGTTGCGCCATCGAAACATTCGCGGCGACCATGAAGCTTTCGATGATATCCTGCGCGGCGTTTTGTTCGGCGAAGGCCAGAGTTTTGAGTTCGCCATTTTCAATGATCGGCGTGGCTTCGGTGGAATTGAAAACCAGCGCGCCTTGTTCGCGGCGGAGTTGCCGCAATTTTTTCGAGGTTTCCAGTTGCAGACGAAGTTGCGCTTCCATGCCGGGGACATTGGCGATGGGCGCGGGCATCGGACCGCGTCCTTCGAGCCACGCGCCGGTGGAGCGATAGGCAAGTTTCGCGTGGTTGCGGAGCGTGGCCGGATAAACATCATGACAGGCGACTTCGCCGGTATCGCGAATGTGCATCTCAATGACGATGGCGGCACGGTCTTGATCGGGAAGCAACGATGTGCGATCGGTCGAAAGCGCGTCGGGGAGCATGGGGAAAATAACCGTGCCGGCATAGACGGAAGTGGTTTCCGCCGCGGCGTGCTGGTCGGTGGCCGAACCGAGGGGCACGATGGCATCCACGTCGGCGACGCCCACCAGCAGGCGCGTGCAGCCCGGCGAAATCATTTCGACGTATTCAACTTGATCCAAATCGCGGGAGTTCTCGTTGTCAATGGACGACCAAAGCAACTTACGCAAATCTCGTGAATCAGCGGCAAGTTTTGGCGACGCGGTGGTTTCCCGCATAATCTCCGGCGAAAAATCGGGATGAAATCCGGCGTCGGACAGCGCCTGCCGCGCGCGGGCTAGAAATTCAGCGTGGGTCATGGATGAGAAGTATAGGAAAAGTTTTCAGTTTCAAGTTCCAAGTTTTCAGCAAGCGGTCGAGGAGCGACGATAACCCCGTTATGAACGAAGAAATCTGAAAACGTGGATGCGAAAATACATTGAGCCAGTTTTAAGGACGCTGAGGCTCTTTTTTGTCGCGCAGGCTTTGGACCTGTTCTTCTTCTACGCTGAGTTTGTCGGGATCAATTTCGACCGGATTAAGCAGCGTTTTGGAAAGCTTCAACATTTCGTCGGCGTAAAGGAAAGCCTCGGCGGCAAGGTTGGCGTGAACATTGAGTCCCTGGCTGGGGCCGGTTGGCCGGGCGAGCAAACCGGTGAGCGCCTGAGCCGCGAAATAATCTCGTTTGCTGATTTCCATAATTCAGTGTGAATAGAAATTGATACTGTAGCCAGTGTACAGTAAGTAAACGATTTGTGCATCAATGAGATTCAGACTGAGATCAACGCCGAAGACATCGAGGTCGGAAAATCAAACCGGTTTCGGCGAGTCGCGGGAACCCTCCAAAAAATCTGCCAGAAAAAAAATCAAGATTGTCCACCAAAAAAGGCGCCACGCCGAAGCGAGCGCCCGGAGGTAATTTTACAACACTTTAGGAATGGCCGCCTACCAATTACGCGGACGGCGGCGGACGACGACCGGCTGGCGGCGGCGGCCCCGGGCAGGTGCGGGAGCCTTGCGTTCGCGCGCGTAGAGTTGATAGCCGCTGACCGTAAGGGCAGAGGCGATCATCAGTAAAACCGCGCGAGCGGATGGCGCCGTGAGCAACGCGCCCAAACTGCATAACACGAGGGCCGTGCCCAACAAGAGGTTTAGCTTTGAGACTTTCATGGTTGCCTGGTTCTTTTATGCTCCATCAATAGCTGGCCAAATTTCCGGATTTGGGTGCACATCGCACAGGCCATGAAGGAACTGCATTTTGCAAGCTTAGGGTGTGCCACCGATGTTTCGGAAACTTTACAGGACTGTAACATTATGTAGGATAATTCGTTACAAAACTGCCGAACTAAATAAACGAATCACACTCAATAATGAAAATCGTAAAGAAATCCGACGTTTTTAATAAAAATTAATGCCAGTAATCAAAGATATTTAATAGCAATGGCCCGAAAGTATTTCAAAATTCAAACCGTAAACAATTCCGACGAATGATTGAAAATTGACGTTTGTCGAAGGTCCTAAATCCGTAGTAAACGGGCCGTTTAATGAGTATGAGGCTCGAAACGAAATAACTGCGCGTGATGGGGAGCCAGATCCAGGTAAAGACCATTGGCCGCAAGTTCCGACCCGGGCCGCTGGTATTTCTCCGTCCCAAGCAGATCGCGCATCTGCCAGTGCTTGGAAGCCAAATCCGACACCGGAAGCACAACCACCCCTTGGCTGGTATGCGGCGCAAGATTAACCACGACCAAGTCAAATTCAACCGGCGATTTTTGCCAAAGAACGGCGACAATGTTTCGCGACGATTGATTGTCCGGCCAGCCATTGGGCCGGAGCAGCGTGGCCATGCTTCGGCCGACGCACGAATCTTTGATCGTGGTAAGAAGTTGCTCATACGCCGTCGCGATTTCCTCATTCACCAGTTCGTCCGGCCAGCGGCCAAGCTGAACGGGGATTTGCGAACGCCGCCCGTCGAGCTGTCCTTCGTAAAGAAACCGCATGCCCGGCAGCCCGAGCACCAGCAATGCCGCGGCGCGATTTTCAGCGGGCGAAAGAATGGGCGCGATGCGTGGCTCATCGTGGTTCTCGAGAAAATGCGCGCTGGCCGCAAGGTACTCCGGGGGGCACGAAAGCAAATTGGGCTGCACCTCGCCGTAATGCCGGTTCGCCAACAGATCGTAAACCGTCTTGTTGTAAGTGTAGTCAAAGCCGAGCGATTGCAACCGCCCTTCAAGTCCCCAATACGCTTCAGCCAGGAAAATGAACTGCGGATGCGCCTGCTTCACCGCTCCAATGGCCTCAGGCCAAAATTCCGTTTTCGGCGCGGGCGAAGCATCGGGAAGATGCGCCCAGGTGCGCGCAAACACGTCATTGAGCAACAACATGGACATATCGCAACGCACGCCGTCGCAGCGCTCCGCCACAGATTTCAGAATTTCAATCATCGCCGCGCGGGTCTCGGGCCGGCGATAGTTCATCTGGATGGTATCGGGCCAAGCGGCAAAGTTCGGATCCTTGCCATGCGCTAGCCATCGTGGGCCGAGAACGGTTTCCTGCTCGAAAACTCCCGCACCCGGCCCCGGACTCTGCATGAAATGATCCGGCTCCTTCGTGGCCCACGGATGGTCGAGTCCCATGTGATTGGGAACGAAATCCAGCAGCAGTTTCATTCCATGCGCGTGAAGTTTTTTGCGAAAGGCCTTGAGCCCGGCTTCGCCGCCGAGCGCAGCGGAGACTTTGTATTCGGCAATGGCATACGGCGAACCCGGCACATCCTCTTTTTTCCAACCGGGAACGAGCCGATTGAACGTGGCTTCCATATTGCCACCGTCAAAGCACATCAACCGGCAACGTGGACCCGTCGTCCAAACGCCCATGGCCCAGATATGCGTAAATCCCAGTTGCTGCCAGCGAACGAATTCGCTGTCCGGCACGTCTGCAAGCGTGACCTCCCTGCCTGCTTGTTCCGAAAGCAACCGCAACCAGCAACGCGTATTGATCTCAAAAAGCAGCGGGTGATTCATGGGATGCGCTAACCGTTACCAGTTCTGGCCCAACCGCGCAAGCATAACAGCGCCTTGCCTTTAAAGAAGGACGCACCAGAGGACTGCCGCGGCAACCAGTCTAGCCCCCGCACCATTTGGCCCATAATTTTTTTTCTCGCCGTTAAGCGAACTTATCCGAACTTATCCGAGCCAACGCGAACTCAGGCGAACTTTTGCGAACCAATTTTCATCCTTTGGCTCGCCTGGCATCAGGTTCGTCCATTTCTCCTCTCTGTCCTATATTTCAAAGAACCGCCTCCACCATGCCATATTCTCCAAATGCAGTCCACCCTTCCATAGGATACAAATACGCTTCTCTGACAACTCTTCCTCCCCAAAAAAAATCAGGCAACCGAAGTGTTTCGATTGCCTGATGGTATGGCCGGGGCGGACAGTTTATCCGCAAACGGCCAAAGGTGTTGCGCTATTGACTTTGCAAGCCGCTGTCACCAGCGCCGAACGGGTTGCCACGGCCAACGGAGCCATTGTCACCAGTCGGAGCGTTAGGCGCAGGAGCCGGAGTATAAGGCTCGGGCACGTCACTGCTTTGCGCAGAGCCGACGCCGTTTTCGGTGTCGTTACCCATCGCGCCGGAGTTATTGCGGTCAGTGGCACAACCGGCGAGCAGAGCAGCCGCGGCAGTGAAGACTAATATGCGATGATTGATTTTCATACTGTTGTCTTTCTCTTAGTTTTTTGGTTGCTTACGCGATTGGCTGAGAACTCTCCGAGCCCTCGCATCTTCTGACACTCTCTATTGCTTGCCGCGTGCCATGAGGCTAAAAGACTACTGAATGTCTGATTTACAATGCCTTACGAAGAAGAAGAAGGCTTCCCGGCGTGCATCCTGCAACTCATCGCCAAACTGGTTAAGGCAGTTTGCATGTTCAAAACGCGCCGTTCCGCCTTGGATGAGAAAAAATGTCGCGCTTCATTACGAAGCGGTATCCATTCCTGTGAGTTGTAGTGGCGATCTGTGACCTCTGAACCCAAAAAAAAGGGCGGTCATAGACCGCCGCTACGGGTTGAAATTTTCAAGCTGATACCATTATTGCAGCATCTTTGCCGCAGTAATAGGCGCCGCCGGATGTCCGGCAACCGCCAACGCTGGCGTTTCCCCCGGAAAAATATCCAGGGGCGCCGCTGTATAAGTATGCCCCATTTCGAGCGTGACCATCTGCTGGCTGGCATCGCGGAATTTCACCGGAAGGCTCAATCTTTCTTTTCCGTTCTTCGCTTTGAAAACCGCGAAGTGCAGATGCGCGCCATTGCTGAAACCAGTGTTGCCGGAAAGCGCGATAATATCTCCAGCGTTGACGTGGTCGCCCACCTTGACTTTGTTGCCACCGTGTTTGAGATGGCCATAAATGCCGATCGTACCGTCGGAATGTTGAATCAGGACGCAGTTGGCATCCTTCTCGAACTTGCGATCAGGCCCGCCGCGGTTCATGTCGTCCTTGGACTGCACAACGACGCCCCCACGCGCCGCATGGACCGGCGTGCCCACCGGCATTTTCCAATCAATGGCAAATTCATCGGGACCGCAATGGCTGAAACTGCCATGATAACCCTGGCTTACCGGAAACGAACTGCCAGGCGCATAGGGCAACTGGTAAGAGTAGTTTTCATCCGGCACCGCAGTCGCGCTGCCGATCACACAGGAATTTTCATAACGATAATTCCACGGCGCGTTGGTTTCAATTCGCGAGAGCGCGAAAGCTTCGACGGTTACATTGCCGCCCAGCGTTGTGGTATAAGGAAAGGTGGTGTTGCCCTGAAGATTCGTCATGTCCATGTCGAGCGTCGCGGTGATGGACGCGAGCCCGAGATTTTGAACATAAAAATGAATCACGCCGTCGCGCTTGACCGTGAAAACATTCAGCCGTCTGGGCGCGGGTTCCGCGTGGAGCCGCGGAGTCATGGCAGAGCTGCAAACAAGCCCCGCCAGGAGCATCATCGAGATTGAAGTTTTCAATAGACCCATGCCGTAATCCACACCCAATAGAGAAATTTTGCGGCGCACTTTTATAGCTATACGAACGGCGCGTTGCAATGGATACCCGAATATATTTTTTATGTTTTTAATTAAATTGATCACGGGTGGATGAAAGCATCTTAGTCTCCGGCTTGAAAAAAAACCGACGACCAGAAGGCTGATATATAAGTAGGATTTTTCCTACAAAGCATCAACGGATGGGTAATGCTCTTTTGCACTTTGCGAATGACTCACAACTCTATTGTGTTGAATGATCTGCAAAGGACTCAAAAAGGCGGAAATAAAAACGGATGGATTCGCATTTAGCGAAATCCATCCGCGCGTGTAGAAGATATTTTTTGAAGTAATTATTCGCAGCTATTTTTTGCCAGCGCCACAGTCGTTCCCAGCGCCGTTTTGTCCAAAATTTGGAATGGCGTTAAGGATTTGGTGACAGGCCAACGCGATAGAAACTGGCGGCATTTGTATTCGTATTAAGCGTATCCGTAAACAAGACCGGATTGGTCGCGGCGGTATTGGTTGCCAAGGACAGCCACGTCGTCAGATTGGATGAATTTTGGATCACATAATTGAGTCCGGGATTTGCGGAATACAGAAACGAAAATTGGCCATTCGTGATGAGCGGAGTGCTGGCCGAAATCGGCAAGGGCGTAACGGCCGTCACATTCACCACCGCTGAAGTTGCGGAAACACCTCCGGCCGACGCCACCGCCGTCAAGGCGTAAGTCCCCGCCGCCAGTGGCGTGGATCGCAGCGTGAACGGTGCATTGGTCACAGTTCCGATCTGATTAGTGCCGGCGAAGAACGTGACATTCGTTACCGTGCCGCCTCCCACAATCGCCGCCAGGGCAATGCTCGCGGGTTCGGCAAAGACCGCGCCATTTGTCGGACTGCTGATTGAAATCGTCGGCGGCGGAACGACTACTGAGGCGACATTCACGAGACCGGTCATGTTAAAACTCACCGCATGGAAATTGCATTGGAACGGAAACGACCCGGCCGTCGTGAATGTATGCGAGCAACCGGAACCCAGCGTTGTAAAGATCGAAGCGCCACACATGGGTTCAGCGCCCGTGCCCGTCACTGTGTGTTCGAAGCCTGCGGAGTTATTTGAAAAGATGATCGTGTCACCGATGTTGATGTTGATGATCTTCGGGGTAAAGGCAAAGTTGGCGCCGAAACCAACGACAACGGTGTCTGCCATGGAAACACTTTGTTGCAGGGCAAAAGCCGCAACAATAATCATAGCCAGCCGGATCGAGAAGCGATGGAATATTTTTTTCATAAGCGCATAAGCGATAGAGTCTGAACCTTCAGGCATGAATCGTGTCCGCCACCTCGCGGTAGCGTTACGAAGAGCCCACGGACGAATGCTTGCTGTTTCTATGAGGCGGCAGTGAAGAAAATTGTTCCCGCTAAAATTTGGGGAAATATTTAATATAGTGACGGCTCGCGTGGACGCCCATCTTCGCGGCGCGGCCACCAACGTGTAAACTCAGCGAAGCTTGAAAGAGAGTGAGGCAAAAATCGTATGCGCTTCGTAATTCAGCGCATTGCCTTCGCTGGGCTCTTCGTACTTGTTAAACGAATAGAGCACCTTCGCGGAGAGCTGTTTCGTCAACCGGCGGGTCAAAGCGATTTGAATGGAGTTCATCTGATACTCCATGCCGACGGGCAAACCGTTGAGAATATTATTCTGGCCGAAATCCGCTTCGGAAAATGAATAGCTGGCGGACAAATCGGTTTTTTGATCCAGCACATAGGTCGCATTGGCCAGAAGGCTGTAGGTATGCCCGCGATACGGCGCGATGCCATTGAACCCATTGTCCTCCGTGATAGTTACCGAAGGCTGGTACGCAAACGTCGTTGAGAGATACAGCCGCCGCCAAGGAGTGACGACCGCGTTGATCGAATAAATCTTGGTGATGGATTCACCCGCCAGCACGTCGCCCCCGGGAGAAATGCCCGCAACCGGCCCCGTTGAATCGCGATAATCGCTGGTTAAATATTGATACGAGAACGTGGTCTTCAGCCAGTTAATCGGGTGCAGCACGAGTTTCGCCTCAGCTTCGTCGGTGAGGATGTCGCGCGATTGCAGAAAGCCGGGGTAAGCGCCGACCGGCAGCGAATTGGCGTCGCTGTTATAATGGCTATCATTTTCGTAACGGCGATAATGCGCGCTCAACGAAACACTTTGCCACGGTGATGTGCTGAAGCCGACGCGCATGTCGGTCATCTGGCTGCCCAAATCCGTGTTCAACAAATAATTTCCAAACGCGGCGTTGTCCGGTTGGTTGTCCAATTCCGTTTCCCCGATGCGTTCCTGCCGCAAACGCCCCTCGGCAAAAAGCACCGTCCAGGGAATCGCCGTATATCGTAATGCGACATTTTCTGAAAACGAGCTGTCGTCGTAATCGGAGGACAAGGTCGTGGGAATCGGAGCGAGCACGGAAAGCGGAATGTCCGTGTTGGCGGGATTGAGCGCGCCGCTGCCAAAACCCTGCTGGCGCGTCCATTCGCTTTGCACGCCAGTCGAAAGCGACAAGCCATGAAAAGGCCCCAACAATCCATTGATATTGAAAACGTGCGATTCTTTTTCGAGGCTGATGTCCGGCACGGCGGAAACAAAGCCGAGCGCAAAACTGTCAGTAAAATTCGCTTCGGAGTTGAGCTTGCTATAAAGATAACCCGCGGAGCCAAAGAACCAATCGCTGAATTTTTTCTCGAGCCGCAGCGTATTCGCACCCTGAAAATAGGTTGTCCCCTGCGCCACGGATTCGGTGAGGGTCGTGCGCGAATCGGCCTGATGATAACTCTCGTCCAGCCGGTAAAACTCCCCGCGAAATTGGTCCTCGATCATGAGGCCGTCGAGTTCATAATCAATGTCCAGCTTAAGAATGTGCGTGCCTTCATTGAGGCTCCGCGCGACGGGCGCGATGTTCGGTTGCGAGGGCGAGGCCGCGCTCCACCCCGTTTCCGCCTCGTCACCTTGCTTGAAATCGTATTCATAACCGAGCACGAGCTTCGGCCAATCCGGCAGCGTGAGGCCGAAATCAATCCACGCCTTGCCGATGTCCAAATGCAAATCCTGCCCGAGCTTTAATGAGGACGGGCCATCATGCGCAGGATAATAACCGCCGGTATCGTCAAAATATTTGCGATACTGTTGCCAGCCGGTATGGACAAACCCGATGTCGTTGCGGTCCACGTCGAGCGTGATGTTATAATCATCCTGCAACGCGTGGCCGGACAGAAGGTATTTCGTGTTCGGATCGAGTTGTTCGTACAACTGAAATTCCTCAAGTCCGCCATTCGCGCCTTCCTTCTGCCAATAATGCTCGCGAAATTTTTGTGCATCACCCTTCACGCCAGTGACGCCAATGATCGGAGTGATCGAGAACGCAAAATTGTTCGTCGGCGGCGCGCCATCCATTTTCGCGCCCTGATCAATCCACGCGCGCAAGAGCGCTACTTGATTCGTGGTGAGCGCATCGCCCTTGCCTTCCGGCGGCATTTGCATGTCCTCGACCAATCCGGCGACATAATGGATGAGCGGGCTCTTCGCGCTATTGCCGGGAAGAATGTCCACGCCTTTTTCGCCGCCCTTGATTGCGGAAACGCGGTTGTCGAGGCGGAATTTGCTTTTGGTTTTCTCCGGGCCGTGGCAGCGCAGGCAGGAGTTTTCAAAGATCGGCTGGATGTCACGCGCGAAATCAATTTTAACCGGAGCCGCGGGCGGCAATTTCGATTCATCCACGTCCGCCGCGAACATTCCAAAGCAACCCGCAAACGACAGCGCGAAGAAATACACTCCCCTCCTCCGCGTCATACTCGCGATGAAATTTCTATGGCGTCGCAGCTTCAATAGAAGAAATAGGGTTGGGTGTTGGAACCATGAACCGCCGTGTGACAACCCGCCGTCCAGCAAGTGCCGTAATGAAGAAATCCGGTGTGATCAATGTTGCCGAAATAAATAGACGCGCCCGTCGTGCCCGGCTGCGCGGTTTGTGCATGGCAGCGCACGCACAGATTTGAATCGCGAATGGTCAGCAACTTTTGATTGATGGAACCATGCGGATTGTGACAGGTGGTGCAGCCTTCCCGCATCGCCGCATGCTCGAAGATCACCGGCTTCGTTTGCTCGCGATGGCACGTCGCGCAATTCTCGTTCAAGCGCGCCATCGCCGAACCGCCGGAAGGTTTCATGATGTCCGCGCCGTGCGGGTCGTGGCACTGGACACAATTCATTTTGCCTTCGAGAACCGGATGATGCTGCGGCAAATGAAATTCCGCCTCAGTATCAATATGGCACTTGAGGCACGCCTCCGGCTGGCGGCCGGGATTGATGATGAATTTATCCAAACCACCGCGTCCGCCCATCGCGATATGTTTGCTGCCCGGACCGTGGCAGGATTCGCAACCGTGCTGCCCGGCCATGCGTCCATCGTCCAGATGCAACCGCGCATGCGGACTCGCCGGAAAAACTCGGGTGATATTCGCATGACAATCAGCGCAAGCCTTGTCGCCGACGAACGTAGCTCCCTCGATTTGCAACGGCTCGACCGCCGCGCGGTCCACCGTAGAGCAGGAATTAAGCAATAGCGCAAACGCCGCAGCGCTGGCGGCAAGCATCAATGCGGCCACATGACGAAGTGGCTTCACGACGAAAGTTTCAAGGGTTCAGGATTCAGTTTTTGCCATGCGATGCGGGGAAAAAACTTTATCCTAAATTATAAAGCGTTGACCGCCCGCATTTTCCAGAGTTCATGCGATTAAGAGCATTGACTCAAAAAAATGTTCCCGGAAAATTCGAAGAAGCTCCTTACACGACACCGCTTGCGGCCAGGAGGCCGTCAAACGCGCGCGAACGCCCTCTCGCCCGCGCCATCTCACCCATACTAAACCCCGTCCTAACTGTTCAACACCTTCAACGCCTTTTGCGGATTGGACGTCCGCAAAATCATCAGCCCCTTCTTGGCGCTGGGACTGGTCGCGCTGTAGCAATACTCAATATTCACCCCCGCCTCCGCGAGCTTGTGCGCAATGCGCGCCAGCGAACCGGATTTGTTATCGCCTTCCAGCATCAGAACGTCATCTTCCACCACAAACGATTGATGCTCCTCGAACACGGCCATCGCCTTGGCCGTATCGCTGACCACCATGCGGATGACACTGTGATCCACCGTGTCGCTGGTCGTGATGGCATAAATGCTGATCTTGGCCTCGCTAAGCGCGTCACAAACGCGGGCGAGCATGCCGGGACGGTTATCGAGGAAAATGGCGAGTTGCTTGGTGATTTGCATATCGGTTGATAAGTTGCCGCTGCTGATTCACTCCGTTCGATGTTGTTATCCGAACGACGGCAGACTATGGCCGCGGAATGCCCAATCCGCAACCCGCAAATGGATAAATCTGAATCGCTTGGAGATTCGTCCCTTCTTCGCCATTCTTCCGGCCAAATCCATCCCTGCCGCCAGCCCGCTCATTTTTTCCAAGAAATTTATACAAAAAAGCGCCCTGCTAGTGTCTATTCAGTAAATAGTACCCGTGGACAAGTCCGAAACAACCTGGTGCGAGCGCATTTACGAAGCCAAAACGGCTGGCCTGCTGCTGTATGGCCGCGCGCTGGGCCTGAGCCACGGCGAAGCCGAGGACGTGTTGCAGGAAACTTTTCTCGCGTTGATGCAAAAACCCGCGCCGCCGGAGGAACCCGAACATTATTGCGTGCGAAGTTTTCGCAACCGGGCTCTCAATTACCGCCGCGGCTTGTGGCGGCGGCTGACCCGCGAATTGGAATCACACCGCTGGTTCGAGCGCAGCTCCTCCGAGACACCCCACGAACGCGCCGCGATGCGTTGCCTCGCCGTTCTGCCCGCCGGGCAACGCGAAGTCATTGTTTTGAAGATCTGGCATGAATACACGTTTGATGAAATCAGCCGCCTGCTCGATATGTCCGCGAACACCGTCGCGGGACGCTATCGCTACGGCCTGCAAAAACTGCGTGCCTGCTTAAAAGAGGAAAATTATGAACGACTCGACTCCATTGGAGAGGGAATTGCAATCCTGGACCCCGCGCGCCCCGTCGGCGAAACTTAAACAGCGCCTTTTTCCATCCGCGCCCGTGGCGGATGCCGCCCCGCTGGCGCTTCTGCCGACGTGGCTGAAATTCGCCCCGGTAGCCTGCGCTTTCATGCTGGCGCTGGTGTTCTGTGTGCCGCGCCACGAACGGACGGCCTACCTCGCCGTGTCCGGGGATTCCAATATTTTGGCCAGTTTGTCCTCGAATATCATTACCGCCTGCTCGACCGACCTGCGCGGCCAGCGGCAGAACGTCTGGCGCGAAGTTACTTTTGATTGGACAAAACCCGCCCATACCCTATCAACTACAGGCTCTTTTCCATTAGGAAAAACCAATATTCAGAAGCTTTGATGAATGAGTGCAGATAATTTGAAAGACAAAATGGAAAAAAACAAATCGGTGGACAAATCCGCTCCGGCAAAACCCACTCCACCCTCCGCCCTCTCTGGCAAGGTCCCCTCGCTCTTCCGCAAAATTGACTGGCTCGCCCTCGCCATCGCTTTCGCGGTCATCTGGGTCATCTATTTCTCCACGCTCGCGCCCGAAGTGACGCTCGAAGATTCCGGCGAATTGGTCACTGGCTCTTTTTACGCGGGCATTCCGCATCCGCCGGGTTACCCGTTTTGGGCGATTTACTCCTGGCTTTGGACGGTGCTGCTCCCGGTCGGCAACATCGCCTGGCGCGTGGAAGTGGGCGAAGCGACCGCCGAAGCCATCGCTTGCGGCATGGTGGCGTTGATCGTCTCCCGCGGCAGCAGCATGCTCATCGAAGGCATTGAGGAACTTAAAGATCTCGTTGGCAGCAAATGGGAAAGCATCATCTGTCTGGTCTGCGGCGCAACGGCGGGTCTGTTGCTCGGTTTGGGCGGGACGATGTGGAATGAATCGGTGGCCATCAATCGTATTTCTCTCTTCGGCGTGCCTTGGGTGATGGCCGTCCTGCTCTGCCTGATGCGCTGGATTTATGCACCGAGACAGTTGCGCTATTTATTTTTTGCGATGTTCTTCTTCGGCCTCTGCGCGACCATTCACCAGACGCTGCTCGTCGTCGCCTTGGGCATTGAAGCCGCCGTCGCCTGCGCCCAACCGCGGCTGGCGCGAACTTTTTTTCTTGGCAATAGCATCATCTTCATCGGCGGGTTGATCGCGCATCTAACCCACATCACCACGGCGCTGGATACGGCCGCCACACTGCTGCTGATTTTCTTTTCGGTCGGTCTCGCCTCGATTGCCGCCTATATCGCGTTTGCAATTATCACCAAGGAAACCTTTGACGAATTTTGCCTGGACGGCGCGCTCGCGGGTTTCCTTTTGTTCGCGGTGCTCGCGGTCAGCAGCGGCCCGATTTTCGGCTTCCTGTCACTGGCGAGTTTCATCGCCTTCGTTTACATGGCCTGGAAGACGCGCAAGATCGGCCTCGAATGGCTGACGGCTTTCATCTGCCTCGGACTGTGGATGGGCGGCGCCGCGTTCTATCTCTACGAACCGATTTCCGGCATGACCAATCCCCC
This sequence comes from Verrucomicrobiia bacterium, assembly GCA_036268055.1. Taxonomy (NCBI): domain Bacteria; kingdom Pseudomonadati; phylum Verrucomicrobiota; class Verrucomicrobiia; species Verrucomicrobiia bacterium. Next base: position 129,331 of record DATAUW010000027.1, read on the forward strand.
GATGGAATGGGGTTATCCCCGCACGGTGGATGGTTTCTGGCACGCCCTCAGCCGCGGCCAATATGAAAAAGCCAATCCCACCGACATCATCCATGAACCTGGCAAATTCGTCGTGCAAGTCGGCTGGCTGATTGGCCACATCGTGGAAGATTCAAATTGGATTCTCTTCTTCATGGCCATCATTCCGCTCCTCTTCTTCATGAGGATGCGAAAACGAGAGCGATCATGGATGATTTGCCTGGCTGTGACTTATTTATGCATCGGGCCGCTCTTGGTGATTCTCATGAATCCGGGCGATGACAAGGCGAGCACAGATTTGCACAAGGTTTTCTTCGGCTCGTCGCACGGGGTCGTCGCCATCTTTTTCGGTTATGGGATGTCGCTCACGGCGGCGGTGATGGCCACCCATTATAAGCGCTTCCGTCAATGGGGACTGATGGGCGGAGGCTTCGCGGCCGTGTTGGTGCTCTATAGTTTATACGATACCACGCGCATCCATTACTATGGGCCCACCGGCAGCCTTGGCCTTGGGGAAATGCCGCATCTCATTGCCCAGGCGTTCGGCGCCAATCAGGGCGGGTTGCCGATTCTCGCGAGCCTCGTCTTGCTGGTGTTGCCGTTTATTTTTCTCGGCGCCGTATTCGCTTATCGCGAGCGAGCGCCGTTGGCCGTCACGCTCGGCCTTTTTGCCATCATGCCGGTTTACTCCGGTCTGATTCATTGGGGGCCGAGTGAAGAGCGCAATCATTGGTTCGGCTATTGGTTCGGCCATGACATGTTCACGCCGCCGTTTGTTGGCTCGGATGGCAAACTCACTTACGACAAAACGAAATTGCAGGCGGCCAACGGAACTAGCGGACACCTGATTTACCCGGAAATGGCGCGCAACGCCATTTTGTTCGGCGGCACTGATCCCGGCCGCTTCTGCCCAACGTACATGATCTTCTGCGAGAGCTTCACCCCGCATCAAGATCAGCCTAAGCAGGATCAGCACTTTGATCGCCGCGATGTTTATATCATCACGCAGAATGCGCTTGCCGATCCCACGTATCTCGAATACATCCGCGCCCAATACAATCGCAGCACGCAGATTGACCCGCCATTCTTCCAGGAATTGCTGCGCGGCAGCACGGAAGTCCAGCAGAATTACACGACGAATTTCCTCGCCCGCATGGCGTATTCAATGCTCGATGAGCCGCTCACCAAATGGGGCCGCAAGGTTGAAGATCGTCGCCGCGCCGAAGGCGTTTATCCGCCCAAGGAAATTTATTGCCCGACCGCAGAAGATTCGTCCCAATGCTTTTCCGAATACATGCTCGACGCGCAGCAACGCCTCGATCACGACATGCGTTTCCCCAAGGAACCCAAACAGATCAAGCCTGGCGAAGACGTCCATTTGAATCCGGGTGATAACAAAGTCCAAGTCTCCGGCCAGGTCGCCGTCATGTCCATCAACGGCCTGTTGACCAAAGTCATCTTCGACCACAATCCTGACAATGAATTCTATGTCGAGGAAAGTTTCCCGCTCGATTGGATGTATCCATACCTGACGCCCTTCGGTGTCATCATGAAGATTAATCGCACTCCGCTGGAAACCGTCCCGACAAATAACATCTCCCAGGACCATGAATTCTGGAGCCGTTATTCCGACCGCTTGATCGGCAACTGGATCACTTACGATACCAGCGTCAAGGACATCGCCGCCTTCGTGGACCGCGTTTATATCCAGCACGATTTTACCGGCTTCAAGGGCGACCGCAAATTTATCCGCGATGACGAAGCGCAAAAAGCCTTCTCAAAACTTCGCAGCGCCATCGGCGGCATCTACGACTGGCGTTTCCGCCATGCCCATGACGGCCCCGACCAGATGCGCATGTTGAAGGAAGCTGATTTTGCCTATCGCCAATCCTTCGCCTATTGCCCTTACAGCCCGGAAGCCGTCTTCCGCTACGTGAACCTCCTGCTTACCACCGGCCGCATAGACGACGCGCTCACCATTGCGCAAATCTGCTTCAAGCTTGATCCCAACAATGCCAATGTCGAAGGCCTCGTCCGCCAGCTTGGCGAATTGAAGAGCCAGCACAGCACCCCTGCCCAGCCGCAAGCGAATCTTCAACAGTTGGAAAAAGAAGTGGCCGACAATCCAACCAATTTTCAGGCCGCCTTCAGCCTTGCCGCCGATTACATTCAAGCCCATCAGGAGCAGCGCGCGCTGCAAATCCTCGATCAGGTTTTGGACAATCCCAAGGTGGACCAGAACGCCGTCATGTTCCTCGCCGGCGCTTACGTGCAGATGCGGAATTATCCAAAACTGGAAGCCGCGCTCTCCAAGCTGACGCAACTGGAACCGCATTCACCCGAAGCGTGGTGCGACCTCGCCGCCATGCGCTCCGTCCTCGGCAAGACCAATCAAGCCTTGCAGGATCTACGCCGCACGCTCGAGGAAAACAGCGCCCGGCTCAGTCAGGATCCCAAAGCTTCCAATCTCCTGCTGAACATCCGCAACGACCAGCGCTTCGCCCCCCTCCATCCCCTGCCTGAATATCAGCAACTGGTCGGCGGCAAAACCTGATTCCAGTGCGGAGCGGCGAGTGCGGAGTGCGGAATAAAGAGAGTGCTCAGGCATGCTCCTATCATTCGATTATTCTATGACATGATAGCGCAAAACCACTGCTCCGCCAAAGTCCCGCAGGGACGGCAGATATTAGCCCAGCAATTTATTGCTGGGTTGAATTTCCCCCTTCGAGCGAGTCCCGCAAGGACGAAAGAAATCCTCGCTTTGGAACCAGCGTCCAATCACTCGCCCAAAACTTTTCATTAACCTCAACTTCAGTTGGGGGAACAACGCCCGCGCGCACAAGAAAACGGTTTTCAACCGTTTCTCAAACTTACTTATCGCCAGCCGCTGGCGCATTCGTCATCGCCGCGCCGCGATACGAGCGTTCCACCATATCATGCACATCCGCCGAGCGCGGATAGTCCCGCCACAACCAGCGCATCATCTCCGGCATCATCATTCCGCCCTGTTTCTGCCCATGCACACCGATGCCCCAGCAATAATTCAAATCGTAACCCTTCTTCGTCAGCGCCTCCTCCAGCCGCACATTCTGATAATGCCAATCGCGGTTTTTATCGTAAGTGCCATCCTTGCGCAACGCGCGCAGATCATTCACGCCGTCCGCCAGAAACACCCGGATCGGCTTGCGCTCACTCTCCATGACCTTCTCGGGAAAAACATACCCGCCGCGAATATCCGTGAAACTGCCCACAATACTTAACACCTTGTGAAACTGGTCAGGTCGTTCCCACGCAACCGTAAACGCCGCAATCGCCCCCGAACTCGTTCCCGCAATCGCGTGCATGTCCGGGTCCGTCGAAATATTATATTCCTTCGCCAGCACTGGCATGAGTTCCTCGATGAGGACGCGCGCATACTTATCATTGATCCGATTATATTCTTCCGGGCGATTGGTATTTTTATCGCCCCAATCCTTGGGCGTCGGCTCCGGCTGCTCCGGCGTGCGGCCCGGATTAATATATACCGTGATGATCACCGGTATCTCGCGGCGCCACGTCAGGTTATCAATCACGTTCGGCATGCGGACGCTGCCATTCGTATCAATCATCGCCTGCCCATCCTGAAAAATCATCAAAGCCGCAGCCTGCTTCGGGTCGTATTGCGCCGGCACATAAACCCAATAGGTATGTTGCGTTCCTGGAAAAACCTGGCTCGGCAAAACGAACGGCCCGCGCAATTCCCCGTGCGGCACGCCTTCCTGCGGTAGCGAGTCCGGCCCGATCTTGTAAAATTTATCGTCCCCCGGCATCTGCGCCCGCGCGACGGCCAACCCACTCACCAAAAAACCCGCGACCATAATTTTCGTGAAAAGCGCCTTGCAGCGAAGATGGAAATGCATGGCCAAAAGTGTTCCCAACCCCGCCCCCTGTAAAGTCCAAAAATTTTCTCCGCTATTTCTTAGGCTTAAACACAAACTCGCGGCAATCCGCCAGCCCAAACGTCGCCGGATAACTCGTGCTTCCCGGCGGATTCCCCGCAATCGTTATCGAGCCGTCCTCAATCCGATAAATCGCATATATTTTTTTGCCGATCATGTCCGCTGATGCGCAATCCGTAACCACGCCGAGAAATTCCTTCGGTTTCACGCCGTCATGCAATTCAAACGTCCCCTTGAGCCAATCGTTCGAGTCCGTGCCGTGAAACTCAATCGTATTCCCCTTCACCGACATCGTCGCCGGCCCTTCCTGTCCCTGCGTGATTTCGACCCCGCTCCATTCGCCTTCAAACGCATTCGTCTTGGTCACATCCGCTTTAAGATTCGTCTGGGTCGCATGCTTGAAAACAAACTGGCGGCCACCCGCCTGTCCAAACTCTGTAGGAAAACTCGTGCTGCCCGGCGGATTTCCCTCGATAGTTATCGCGCCATCCTCGATCCGGTAAATCGCATAAATTTTTTTGCCAATGGCATCAGCCGATACGCAATCTGTGACAACGCCGAGAAGCTCCTTCGGCGTCGCGCCGTCGTGCAATTCAAACGTCCCCTTGAGCCAATCATCCGCACCCGCCCCATGAAACTCCAAAGTATTTCCCTTGACCGTCAGCGTGGCCGGCCCCGCCTGTCCCTGCGTAACTTCAAGCCCGCTCCACTCGCCCTCCAACACATTCGTCTTGATCAGGTCCACCGTAAAATTCGCCTGGGCCGCATTCGCCCCTCCCCCATCCGGCGATGCCGAAAATGCACTAAAAACTCCCACCGCCAAAAATGCGGCAGCCGAAAACGAAACGAGCATCATTTTTTTCATAACGTGTTTTTTTGTGTGATGTTATCCGTGAACTCTCCTGCAATACATCGCCAACCTCCCTGCGCTTTACCAATCTTCGTGACGACTGCCTCGAAGATTCCTAATGGTGGAGCCGAGGGGAATCGAACCCCTGACCTTCTCATTGCGAACGAGACGCTCTACCAACTGAGCTACGACCCCGCACCAATCCGGCAATAATATTATGAGGTTACCCAAACGCAAGGCGAAATGAGAAAAATAGCTGCGGGGGCGAGCGACCACGCGAACCGTAACTTTATCATACGTCCAAAGCGCATCGGCATAGGTGCTCCACTTTCCTTGCAAACCCGGGACTTGAATTTAACTCCACGCGCCCCAAACTTCCGTCGTTGATGTATTCGTCTTACGCACAAATAAAATCATCGGCTCGAACGACGCGCGCCTGATGGATTCGATTACGATTTACGTAATAGCTGTGATTTTCGCTGCCACGCTGATTCGCTCCGCGCTCGGATTTGGCGAGGCGCTCGTCGCGGTTCCCCTACTGGCGTTGCGCATTCCGGTGACCGTGGCCGCGCCGCTCGCCGTGCTGGTGTCTGTCCTCGTGGCCGGAGTGATCATAGCTCAGGACTGGCGGAAGATTGAATTGCGCAGCGCCACCTGGCTGGTGATTTCCGCCCTCTTCGGCATTCCGTTGGGATTGCTGCTGCTAACGCGCGTAAATGAACGCACGGTAAAAATAATCCTCGGCAGCGTCATCGCCCTGTTTGCGATCTACTCGCTCACGGCCAAAAATAAATTGCACCTGAAAAAAGACCACCCGATGTGGCTGCTGGGTTCCGGTTTTTGTTCGGGAATTCTCGGTGGCGCTTACGGCATGAATGGTCCGCCCCTGGCCATCTACGGAGCGCTTCGGCGCTGGTCGCCCCAACATTTTCGTGCGACGCTTCAAGGCTATTTCCTGCCCGCCAGCCTGCTCGGACTGCTCGGCTACGCAGCCGTGGGATTATGGGTTCCCGCCATCACGCGATATTTTGTCCTGTCACTCCCCGGAGTATTTGTGGGCATCATGATCGGCCGAATGATCAACCACCGCCTGGACGGAACCGGCTTTTTCCGCGCCGTCTATTGCGGCCTCATCCTCATCGGAGTCGTCCTCATAATGCAGGCTCGCTAAAGTTCCTCTGCACCCATGCCGATACAACCAGAAGCCCCTGATCGGGCCGAGGCATATTATATCATGAGCACGGTTTCCAGCGCCACGAGTTCGGCGGTCAGTTATGCAACTCAACTTGCCCAGTCATCCGCTTTAAAACGGAGCCTGACGAACATCGGCAATGCGATCCAAAACGGTGACATGACCACCGCCAATTCTTTGCTGACGACTTTCATTCAGCAAAACCCGCAATACGCCGCCAGTTCCAGCAGTTCTTCGCAATCGTCGGACCCGATCAGCCAGGATTTTCAAACCTTGGCCGCCGCTGTTTCCAACAACCAAACGGACGCCGCCCAAAGCGCGTGGTCAAAAGTAAAAAGCGATCTCAATAACGACGGCGTCAGCCTTTCAACCAGCGCCAATTCCACCGCGCAAATCATCGCTCAGAACAAAGCCTCGACCGACCAAACCATCCTCAGCGACTTATTTGGAAACAGTTCGAGTGACGGTTCATTGATTGGAACCTTGCTCGGTGGAAGCAGCGACTCCGGCAGCACAACCGGCCTGAGCAGTTCATTGCTCGAATCGTGGGTGACTTACCAGCAAGGCGGCAGCGCCACTCCCGCCACGCCCTCCAGCCTCAGCAGCAATATCCTCAATACGCTGGCCTAAAATTCCCAGTGCAGCCGCGCTGCGAACACGTTCACCGGGCCGCGATCGCGGTTGAACGCTGGGTCCGAGATGAATTGATAATCCAGCGTCGCGTGAATGGTTTTCCAGATTTGAAAATCATAATAAGTCTCCAGCGTTTTCTCCCATCCGTAACTCAACGCCCCATCACCCGCCAAAATTCCCACGCCACCGTTTGCGAGAAATTGCTGATGCGTTCCTGAAATTCCGCTGAACACTCCCGCCAGCCCAAACGTATCGTTCGCGCGATTCCATAATTCCCCCTTCACGCTCAAGCCCGCGGACATCGCGTAATCCACGTCGCTGAACATCCAGCCTTCGTTTTTTCCGTCGCTCCAACCCAGCCGCGTGAAGACGCCAAGGTCTTTTACGATCTCCTGCTCCGCGTTCAGGCCAAAACCATATTTGTAGCGATAAGCGCGCGTCTGGGTGATGTCCACTCCCGGCGCTGACAACGCCGCCGAATAATTTCCCATATGCGCGCGATTCAAATAGCCGAGCAGTCGCACCGCGCCCGGATGCCCTTGGATGCTGAAACGCCGTTCCAATTCCGTCACCATTGCCCACGCCTCGAGAAAATGTGAATCCAGCGCCGTGCCATTCGCTACTTTCGGCACTTGAAAAAATCCATACCGCGCCGCCCAGCCGGGCTCATTCAATTCCACCGCCGCGCCCGTCATGAAACCAAGGCTGTCCGCCGGATAATCCCATGCCTCATTCGCCATCAATCCCCAGCTCATGAATTGCGTGCGGGGATCGTTGGCGTAGGAATTATTGTCGAAAATATCTTTCGCGCTCATGCGACCCACCGTGAATGTCACCCGCGAAATATCTCGCTTGCCCGCCAGTTGAAACTGATCGTCCTCGACCGTTTCCTCGTCGCCACCCAAACCAATCGTTTGCCGAATCAATACCCGCGCCAGATTCACATGCGGCACGTCCGTCCCCACACGAAACGCTTCGCCATTGGGAAAACTTTCCACACCCAGCGTCCGGCTCAAACCAAAGCCCTGCCACATCAAACCGTCCAGATGCGCCTCCGCTCCCCGCCACAAACGCGCGCCGCCCATTAAATCCACCGACACGCTCTCCCGCACCTCGCCGTGATTGTGGAGACTGTTCGGCCCTGAATAGTTTGCGGGAAACGACGGATCGCCCTGCACGATGTCCGTGTTTTGCGCATGCCAATTCCAGTTCTGTTGCGCTTCGCTACTCGCCGCGATCACCGTATTCGTGTCAGCGCCGCCGGAAGCCGCAAAAGATTTTACGGCGCAAAGCACCACGATTGAACTGGCAATAATTAATGATCCGTTTCGCATTTGTCCTCAAAAACCCAGCCGCCACCCGCGAGACAATGCGTCAAATCTGAAATCTTAGCGAGCAACAACCCCGCGATAGTTATATAATTTCTTAGAACACCAAAGCTTGGCTTTTTGCGGGACTCATTACGCAAAATGCAATGTCCCTTCCATCTTCTTTTGTGACGGCGTTCATCATTTCGTTGGGTCGCTGATAGATGCACCGCTTTCCTGGCGCTGGCATGCCAAGAGCTACAATACTCCTTTGGAAAGGCGAGTCGGAAAGTCAGGGAAAGCTGGCGAGCTACGAAGGAACAGCCCGTGAAACAACGTCAGCCAGACCGATAAACTGAATTTTGCCTTTCCGTTTTTTTTTTAAATCATGGCGATGGATGCGCGCCTGCGTGCCCGCGCCATTCCAACACAAATAAAATTATGAAAACACCTATTGAAAATCGCGATCTCACCAAACAACCGCCCCATAGTCCGCACGACCGTTTTGGCGGTTTCGCGATCATTGGCCGGACCGTGGACAAGTGCAAAGCCAGCATCTCTGGCAAACTCGGCGAATATCATTTTGATTGTCCGCTCGATAATATGCTTTTCGGTTTCAAAGGCATCACCGGCGAGCAATTCAAGACCGCCGTGACTGCGTCTAAAAATTACGAAGACGTGGCCGAATGGGTGAACAAAAACGGGACTGCGAAATCCCCGGAGGAAATCGAAGCCTGGTCGGAAAAGGTCGAACAACTGAAGTTGAAGGACGTGCCTTCGATGAAGGCGCCGGACAAACAAAAGGAAGCCCGGCAAAATTGCGAAAAACTTGGCTTGGATTTTGACAACGCCACACTGTTCGCCTGGCTGGACGCCGACGACGAAGCGAGCTTCCACTCTGCAATGGCAGCCAAATAAAAGAAAGATCCCGGCGACACCAGTGCGGCTTTTAGTCCGCACTGGTGTTTTGCTTTTATGCGCTTTCAAGTCAAATCCGGGAAAAAACTTGCCGGCGAAATCGCGCGAATCGCCGCGAAGCTCGTCCGCCATATTCGCAAGCGCGTAAAACTTCTCAATCGCGAACCTGGTTCCGAAACGATCCACGAAATCCGCATGGCGATAAAAAAACTTCGCGCGTTGCTGCGCCTGATCCGCGATGGTTTCGGCCGGAAATTCTATCGCCGGCAGCACCACTCGTTGCGCGCTCTCGCTCATTGCCTTTCGCCCTCGCGCGATGCCGCCGTCCAACTGGCCACGCTGCGCAAACTTCGCCGCCATTGCCACCAACTTTCCGCGGACGACATTTCCGATCTGGAAAATCGCCTGATCGAAAAAAAGCGGAACACTTCCAAATCCAAGCAGTTATCAAAATCCCAATTCCGCGACACGTTGCGCCAGATCAACCGTTGGCCATTCAAAAATCTGAAGAGACGCGACATAAAATTTGGCATCGAGCGCGGCTATCAAAAATTAGTGAAGGCGCGCCACTTGGCGGTGCAGTCGCCCGGCGACGAAAATCTTCACACCTGGCGCAAACGCGCAAAAAATCTTTATTACGAGTTATTATTGATCAAAAAAATCGGGCCAAAGTCCGCCGACAAACTGGCGCGCCAAATCAAGGAATTGGGAAAGTATCTGGGCAACGACCACGACTTGGTGCTCCTGACAAAAGAACTTCACCACGGCTCATCACGGCTCCACCGGCATGTCCACGCCCGGCGCGCTGAATTTCAAAAACTCGCCTTTCATCACGGTGATTTGATCCAGATGAACGCCGCCATTTTGCTTGGCCCCTGGCGGTAGAAATCACTACTCGGATCCTTTTTTATCCCGAAAGCGTTTGATCGAGCGATCAATCATCTCGAACGCCTTATGCTTTCCGCCGATCCCCAGAATTTTAAATTTCTTACCGTAAAGCTTGTTGTAACTCGTGAAGAAAAATCCGATCTGCGACGCCATCCGCTTGTCAAAACTTTCCTCCTGAAATTCCAGCGGCGTCTCTTTGCTTAACGCCTGGCCGATGATGCGGTCATTGCGCACTTCACCATCGTCTTCGGTTTGCGTCGCTTTGATGATCGCGATTGGTTGCACCTTTAGCAGGCATCCCGAAATCAGTGGCTCCTCATTCAAGACCAAAATGTCCAGCGGGTCGCCATCTTCCGCGAGGGTGTTGGGAACGAAACCAAAATTAAACGGAAACATCATTCCCTCCGGCAGCGCCTTGCTCAAAATAAAAAAACCGGTCTCGGGATCGTACGCGTATTTCACGCGGCTGCCCTTCGGCGTTTCCACGATCACGTTCACGCATTTGTTTTTTTCCGCGTAGGGCTTCAATTTTTCGATCATCGTTTTCATGGTTCAGTAAGTATCTCGCCAGATTTTAGCGGATATCATGCCAGTATGAGCTTTCACCCCTTGATCGCTGATAAGCATTTATTTGCCGCAACTTGCCACAAAACCTTTTGCAAATTGCGAAAATGCTAAATTCAAAACCGTCTTATATGTGCATTAATCCCCGTTTTATGTGGCAAGCGGCAAGCTAAACACCAATCGCACCGGCAAATCTTGAATATCTCTATCACCATTATCGGCGGCGGCATCTCAGGTCTCGCCGCGGCATGGGAACTTGCGCGAAATGGCGTGTCAGTGACCGTACTCGAAGCAAAACCTGACTTCGGCGGACGCATCCTCACAGTGCAGCACAAGTCCCTTCCCATTGAACTTGGCGCGGAATTTGTCCATGGCCGCAGTCCTTTGCTGATCGAGGCCATCGGCGCGGCGGGACTCACGACGCATCGCGTTTCCAGCCGCTACGAGCATTTTGAAGACGGCGCATTCAAGACCGTGAAACTGTGGGACATGGTGAACAAAGTCATCGCCAAAGTGGATCCGCGCGCGCCGGATGTAGCCTTTGACCAATTCCTCGCCACGCAAAATCTCGATGCCCGCACCAGTCAACTGGTCACGGGCTTCGTCGAAGGTTTTGACGCGGCGTATCCCGACCGCATCAGCGCGCATTCCCTGTTGCGCGCCCATTTCTCCGCCGACCAGATGGATGGTGATTGGCAAGGGCGGATAGACGTGGGCTACATGGCGCTCGTGCATTTTCTCGCGCGCGAAATCCAGGCGAGAGGCGGACGCCTTATCAAAGGCGCGACCGTGCGTGAAGTTCGCTGGAAAACCGGCCACGTGGAAGTCATCGCCTCGCACGAACGCAAAACTAAAAATTTTATTTCGACCGGCGCGCTCGTCACCTTGCCGCTTGGAATTTGGAAAGCGCACACTGTCACGTTCAATCCGCTTCTTTCTGAAAAACAATCGGTCGTGCGCGAACTGGAATTCGGCAACGTGATAAAAATCGGCCTGGTTTTTCGCGAGCGTTGGTGGCCCAAAGACATGGGTTTCGTCCAGGCTCCCGGTGAATTGATCCCGACTTGGTGGACCGATCCGCGCGGGCCCGTCCTTACCGGCTGGGCGGGCGGCCCAAAAGCCGACCTCCTTTCGCACGTCCGAAATCTTGAAATGCTGGCGTTGGAAATCCTCAGCGGTATTTACGGTGAGAACCCCGCAGTGCTGCGCTCGCAACTGGTCGCCACCTATCACCATCATTGGGCCTCCGATCCCTGCGCCCTGGGCGCTTACAGTTATATTCCGGTCAACGGACTCGACCTGCCCAAACTCCTTGCCGCCCCCATCGCCGAAACCCTTTTCTTCGCTGGCGAAGCGACCGTGAGCGACGCTCAAACCGGAACTGTCTTCGGCGCCTTCGAAAGCGGCCTGCGCGCCGCGCATGAAATCGCGCCCCTGCTCACTTATCGCGACACTGTTCACGATTCCCGAAAATTCACCGGCTGAAATCCTTCAGTCGCTCCTGAAATATTTCATTTGCGTATCGGCGCGACGAAAAATCACTGGCCAGCTAATTGCTGGCCGTCCGCCGCGGGCAAGCTGGCGGCGAAGGCAGCCGCCTCATGGGCGTCTATCAGTTGCCAGTAAGAATAAGCGCTGCGCAAAACTTCGATGCGGTTCGGCGAATCGGCGGGCAGACCTTGTGCCCACAAAGTCGCGCCGGCGGGATCGTGTTCCGCCCAGCCGGAAACAATATTTTCAACCGCAGCACGGCGGGCGTCGTCGCTCGGCAAGGTTTGTATCCACTGCATCGCATAATCCGGGTCGGCTGCGCCCAGCGCGTGCGAGATGTGGGCGACAGCGGCATTTTGATCATCACCCGCGGGCATCTGCGCGACGTATGCGGCGGCGTCCGCCGGGTTCTGCTGTTGCCAGATGTCGAGGACATTGTTGAGCGCGGCCTGTCGCACGGGCCCGGCGGGAAGCGAAGGCAGCCACGCCAGCGCGGTATCGGTTCCCTCATTCGCCAGCGCGCGCGCGACGTTCATAGCAACATGTAATTGCAATTCTCCCTCGGGAAGTTGTGGAACAATTTTGCTCGCGGCTTCGGGATTGGTTTGAAGCATTCGTTGTAAGCCAATGTCCGCAACCCGTTCGAGCGCGTCTCCACTTAGCGATTCGGTGGCGACGCTGAATGCGTGTTGCGGATCCTCACTGGCGAGTGAACACGCGCAAACTTCCAGCGCGATTTTTCGCTCCGCGTCATCGCTTAGCGATTGCGCCCACGCGAGCGCCGCATTGCTGTCTTTGTCCGACCACATCGAAGCCACGGTGGAGATGGCGTTGTCGCGGCTCTCGCCCGCCGGGATGGTCGGAATCAAATCCACAGCGGCAAGTAAATTATACGAGGCCATTTGGACCATCAGCGGATGATAAATTTCCCGCTGCTCGGCGGTCGTGGCCATTTCGCCAGCCAGCGACAGCGCGCGCGCAGGATCTTTTTTTGAGATGCGCTTGAGAACCATGAACAGGGCTTCGTCATACTGCGGCCCCTGCCCCATGCCGCGCACGTAACCCAGCGCGCCCTCGACATCGTCATCCAGCCAGCGCGCGAACGCCGTTCCAAATGCGATTCCGCGTTTTTGCGGATCCGTCTCGCGCAAGGCTTCTTCCAATGCGGAACGATAATCCACGCGCCCATTTTCTAATCCCGTAACACGGGCTTCTTTCGGCGCAGACATTTTTTCCTCAGCTTGTTTCGTCGTAGGCGTCTCCGTGGAAACGCCAGGCTTCAAATTAAAACCGATCAACACCACCGCCAACAGAATGCTCGCCGCCGCCATAAACGCGGCGGGCAACCATCCAGATTTGGCGGTGATGTTCATGATGGATTCACGGCTCCGGGCTGCGCGATGCCACAACCCGGAGGAATTATTTAATTATTGCGCGGATTGGCGGCGCCGGTCGAAAAGTCGGCGGCATTATTATTCGTGTCCGTTGCGCCCGCGCCCGCGCGCAGGTCGGCAGTCGTGTTCGATGGCGCTGGCGCGGGACCCGTGCCTTCAAAGGCATCCGCGCTGCCGTAACCGACAAAGTCCACGACATTCGCGCTGCCGACGGGATTGTCCACCGCCAGGACCGTGGTGGTCTTGGTGAGCGCGACCTTGCCCGCCGTGGCAGACATGCTGATCGTGCCGGTTGCTTCGGGCGTGGGCAGCGAAGTGGTGCCGCCCGTTCCCGCTGCTTCCTGGATGAGATAATGATGTCCCGGCAAAAGCGTGCCGGTGAGTGTCGTTTCCTGCCACGAACTGCCGGTCGAACTGGCGTATTGAACTGCGTAAGTGCTAAGACTCACCGATGATGATCCGGCGTTGTATAACTCGATGAAGTCATTCTTGTAAGTCGCGCCGCTGTTGCCGCCGCCGCCGTAAACCTGGCTGATCGTAAGGCCGCCCGTGCCACCGCCACCACCGGTCGTCACCGTGAAACTCGTCGAACTGGTAGCGATGCCGCCCGCCGCAATAACCGCTATAGTTCCCGACGTTGCGCCCGACGGCACGGTGGCAGTGATTTTGATTGAAGAAACCACCGAAAAAGTCGCCGCTGTGCCGTTGAATGTCACGCTGGCAACATTGGTAAATCCAGTGCCATTAATCGTCACGCTCGTGCCCACCGCGCCGCTCGTCGGCGAAAAGCTCGTCAGCGTCGGAGCTGGCGTGCCATACACTTTCGCGCGCAAGACGGTCGCGATGGTCGGCGAAAGCGCGCTGAAGAAATTATATCCGGTATCGGTTTGGATGGCATTGACCGAAGTGATGTAGTTCGACCAGTTGACCGAGCGGATGCCCGCAATATTCGGCACGCGCACCGCAATCACCGGCGTGGACGTGGTGATGCGGCTCAAGGCCGTGCCGCTACCGCCGGGAACATCCACCGCGATTTTCCAGGTGTAACCGGGAATGGAGGCCTTGCCGCTCGGCGAAATGCGCGAGCCATTGAAATCACTTGGCCCGCAGATGATCAGTAATTCGTCCCCCGCCTGCGCGCGCGTGCGGCAATAAGCCTCGAGCACTTCCCACGGGCCTTCGTTGTTATCAGGCGTTTGCGGAACGATGTTCGACATGAAGAAGACAAGTTTGTTGTCGTTCGTGTTGTCGGTGCGGTCGTCCGAATCGCACATGTGGCCGCGGTCAAAACCGGAGTCGGTGTAATCGCCAGTGGTCACATGGTAAAAATTCGCGGGCAAATTGGTATCGGTATAAAATGTCGAGTTGCGTCCGCTGCTGCCGATGTCGCTCGCGGTCAAATCCCAACTCGCCCAATTCGGTTCGCCCAAATTGTCGCTGAAATCAATCGCCTCAACGGTGCGCTGTATCAAATAATGATCATGGTTGTTGGTGTTGGCGGTCGCTCCCGTGGGATTGCCCAACTGCATTTGGAGGGAGGCGTTGATGGTGGCAGACGATGACAGGACCGAGAAGAGAAGCGCGGCGGCGCTGAGGACGGAGGGAAACAACTTACGGGTACAAAAGGACGGCGTGGAGTGTTTCATAGGGGAGTGGTTTGCGTTGCATTACGTTTGTGGTTGATTTGAAAACGACCAACAGCTGTACGAACGGAACCAAGAGGTACGAGTTATTTTTTTCGCACGCAAGAACTTTATGGAAAAATGTGAAGAAATTTTCGGCGAGACAAAAAAATAAATTACGCGTGCGTAATTCTTTCTCCCGAATTTCAACGAAGTGGTGACAGCCGTGTGGCTATCTCATGACGAAAGAAATTTTTTGATCGCCGCCTAAATTCTGCATGGCTCATCCGGCGGATAGATCGTATTCGTCCTATCCGCCGCATTTTGCAATGGTGGAACTATTTCTTTTTTTGCGGTAGCGGATGCAAATCCTGGAGATCGCCAAGAATCGTGCTCTGCACGTTAGTGTTGGAGAGATTGCCCAGATGTCCACCTTCCGCGAAGATGGTCATCTGCTCGGCGGGAAAAGTGGAACGCAGCCACGCAATGTCATCCTTCGTCAGCAGGAAATCATTTTGATTGGCGATCAGGCGGATGTTTGGGTTCGCGCGCAGCCCGGCTTCGTAATTGCGCAAATTGCCGGCCTTTTCCAATGCGTCCGCCGTGGACGGTCCGATATTTTTCGCCTGATAATATGGCGTCACGAATTTCTCAAAATAATCCTTGTACGAGTATTGAAGGATGTCATCATAAATTGCCTTGCGGCGCAAGTGGCGAATGGGTTCGTGGAGGATGCCCTGGTTGTGGCGGCTTTGGCTGCTGTAGATGATGTCGCGCAACGCCAGCCGGAACGTCAGGCCGATCAGGAATTGCGATTCGACGGCGTCAAACGGCAGCGTCGTTTGCGGCGTGAGCGTGCCTTTGCTTAGCGCGGCGACTTTCAGGAACGTATTGTCCAGATTGTCCGTGCGTTGCGCGCTGGGCCATTTCAACGGCGCATTATAAAACGCGTCCAGTTCGCCGATGCCGCGGCGCAAGCTGACCGGGCTGCTGATGGACATGTAACGGTCGAACTTCAACAACCCCGATTGATTGGTGGATTCGGTCGAGGCAATGTACAGCGTTTCAAGTGCGCCCATCGAATAGCCCATCAGTGCTTTCGCGGCGAGGTGATTGGGATAAAGCTGGTTCAGGTGTTGATCAATCAGCGTGAGCGCGACGTGCAGATCGTTGCCGTCCACCGGGAGGTAAGCGGGAAGATTCGCGGTCGAAGCGTTCTCCATGAATTCGGAATCGAACGGGCTGCTGATGCACACCGCGGAAAAACCATTTTTATACATCAACTCCGCCAGCGCGACGGATGTTTGCGCGAGCCGATGCGAACCCAACCCGGGCACGATATAAACCACCGGCGCTTTTTTGCGCTGCAACCAAAACGTGAAATCCAGACTCTTGCCGGTCGAAGGGATTACCACCGAACGGGTCAGCCCGTGGTCGGGAAAATCGCGGTCTTTATATGTGAAGAAAACGGATTCGATGGTTTCCAGCGAGGCTTTGTCCTGTTTGCCCTTTACCTGAAAATCAGCGACGCGATTTTGACGGGTGAAAGTCCAGGCATATTGAATCTCGGAATACGGATCCATTTCCGCGCGGCTGAAGCGGACGTAATCCACCACACTGTCGGAAAGGTCGTTGTAAGTTGCGCCGTAGGAAAAATAACTATACGGACTAATGTAGGTGAGAGGATTTTCCAATTCGAGACTATATGGCGAAAAATAAAGTAGCGGGTTCGCGGCGGTATCGGCGGCGAGACCAAGGGCATCGCGTTCGTTGCTCGGGCCGAAGACCGGCAGCATCAAAAAGCAACTCGGCTCCCAGCCCCATTGGCCGAAGGTCTGGCCGAAATCCGCTTCGGACGGCTGGATTTTAAATTTCGCCGCCGCCGGATCGTAAAATCCCACGAGACCAATGGTCGTGTTGCACAGGAACCGGTAAGTCTCGTCTCGCGCGCCACCGAATTTGCCTTGTAACAAATTATTTATCAGGCGGTCGGGATACGTGATGTTCTTGTGCATCTTATTGATGCCATTGCGAATCGGCTTAGCGACAATCGCGCGATAAATTCGCGCGGTCGGGTCAATCAACGCGGACATGAATACTTTATTGAATCCCCAAATGACGCGGTTCACCGGTTCGATGGGATCGGGAACGGACTTCGGAAGCACGACGCGTTCGGCCACCGGCAGATTTGTCGAAGCGCTCGGCGCAGGCGTCTGACCGCGCGCGACCGTCGCAAAACAAATACATACAATTATGAGCGCCAGCGCCCCCACTCCCCTGCGCAGGTAATTTTTCAAGCGATGTTCCCTTCCCCAGCCGTGCCGCAATACATTGTATGCATGTCTGGTGACTATAATTGATTTTGCCGTTTTGACCATAGTTACATTGCGCATGGGCGTACCGCCGTGGCATTTTGCAAGGAGACACTTCAGCGAGGCGCAATGAATACTTCCATTTCTCGAATTTATTGCATTGATTTTCCCAGCGGAGAAGCAGAAGTTTGCGGGGAGGGAAGCAATGGATTCAGAACAAAATATTGAAAGTCAGGAAAAGCCAGTGTCCGAGACACCGGCTGCGGAAAGGCCGTCGTCCGAAACAGCACCCGCGGCGGCGCCAGCAAATGGGCCTTCCGGGGAATCATCCAACCGGCCGCCGGGCGGACCACCGAACGACCGCCGCCGCCGTGGACGCGGGGGACGCGGACGCTTTGGGCGCGGACGCAACGACCGTGGTGAACGCGACAACCGCGGCGACAATCGCGGCGGCGAACGCAATGACCGGGGCGACCGTGACCGCAATGAGCGCGGCGAACCGGCAAGCGCTGATTCACCCCGCCCGAACAGCGACCGCGATGACCGTGGCAACCGCGGTGATCGTGGTGACCGTCAATTTCGTCAACCCGCCGGCAGCATTGGCCGCGCGATGGAGCAAGTCGAACAGATCCGCGTGGACCTCAAGCGCACGTTGGAGGACATGGAGGAAGTGCTCAAACTGCTCGACCAAATCGAACGCGAGAAAAATGCTTCCGAAGATGAAATCGAAACTTTGAAAGATTCGCTGGCTTCGCTGCATCGCGGACCGAGCTATTCGAGAAGCCCGCGCAGTATGTTGCCGAGCTTGCAACCCAAGCCCATTCCCACGGTGGCGTCACAGCCACAACCGCAACCGGCACCGGTGGAATCTCCTGAAGAGGTTGAGGCCAATACTCCCGAACAAATCGCGCCGACACCTGAGCGTTTTGAGGATTTGGATTAATTTTTTCGTTTAAGAGAATTCCTGGCCTGGACACCCTTTGTCTCATGCGCTCCCGCACAGTGGGCGCATGAATAATCGTATCAAGCCTCGTCACGGGGCCAAACGTGACCAACTTATCACCCACTTCGGCCAGGCAAAATTAATCCGCACGCCGGATGGCGCGACCGAATTGCGCGGCGGCCAGGCGCAGGATTTCACCACCGCGAAAGAATGGATCTCCCTTTTCATGCATGAGGCGGTGTTGAAAGTTTAATTTTCGCGGCGTCGCAAATTAACGTGAAGCGTCATTGTTCGTGCCTGAAATGATTTGCCCGTCCATCGCTTTAATTGGCCGCTGGCTTACAGCTGATTCAGAAGACAAGGGCATTGCTCACGTTTGCGGGCGCATCAAAATTTACGCCCCCGCCAGATATGATATTTTCGTATGCGAAATGACTTTACCATCCTCCATTACCTTCACTTGCAGTTTCACTTCAAATGTTTTCATAATGTCTGCTGGTTATAAACCATCCAATCAAAATGCCCACCGTTTATGCGATTGATATTGCAAGAATCATTGTGCGCCTTTCACCCATCGCCATAACAACGATTCCGCCAAGTCCGTTGGGTTGTGATGATTATCGTGGCAGTAAATTTTCCATTTTACCCAAAGTGCTTTATTGATTGCAGCGGTGGTTGTGGACTTTCCATTTTTTATCATTCGTCTTCCGGCCATATCAGTCTTTCTTGTTGATTGCGTTTGTCGTAACCTTGACTACCCAGCGGCATATCGCGTAGCCTTCCGAGCGGCAGTAATCGGCAATTTCTTGATAATTTTTTTTGGAATACCGAGTTGCATCCACTCCTCGCTGGTTCTCTGTTTTTTATTCTTCATAGATATAGATATTAAGAAATATTTAAAAACGCTGTAATATTTTGCGGATTGCGAAGTGGATGCGGAAATGATAAAAAGCGATGTATGTCAGAATACAACACAACTGCCATCACCTTCGTTAATCCAAAGGATGCCTTGCTCTATTTTGATTATGTCATCCCGATGCGACCCACCGCCGTCGCACTTTCGACATTGCTTCCACCGCAAGCTACGAGCAAAGAAGACATCGCAAAGATATTACCAATACTAGAGGAACAAGGTACAAAGGAGAAGTTCAATGAAAGCGTGAACGATATGTTTTCGACGCTTCGTCCGGACTTAAGGCAAAGTATGGCTTTCATTAAGGAATTATATGCCTTCGACATAGGGCTGATGGGTTTCTACATGTTGCGGATTATGAAATCCTTGAAGTTAGATGACAACCACGCTTTGGATTCGTTCAAGGCGCGATTGGGCGAACAAGCAAACGCCACCACTGGCAGCTTGCGCAGAGATTATGAGTGCATATTAAAAAAATATAGCCTTAATGGTTCTCATATAGAGTGTCAGCCGATATTTTTTGGCAGCCCACAAAATAAAGATGTCACGCCTACCATCAATTTCAGTGAGATTAAAATGATTGATACAGGTTCAGTTACTCTTAAGAAAATCATGGAGTTCAGGAAAGATAAGCATTCGATGGTAAAAATGAGACGCTTTAGGCTATTTGTTTATGATGCTTATGTCGGTAAGGACAAGTCCTATGTTGCGGATGACTTGTTGAGGCGAATGAACGATTACAACGAAGTTGTGAAATCGTGGGGTTTTGAAACGAAGCTGAAAGCGATGTCGTTCGTCCTCAGTTCAAAGCTGACTGCCAGTTGTTTGGGCGCGTCATTCCTTTCTGCTCTCTTCGGTTCAACGATTGAGAAAATCGCTACATTCTCGACGGCTCTTGGTATCGAAATTGGTCAATTCACATTGGAACTTGCTAAGCGGAATCACGAATTTAGGAAGCTTTGTCGCGAGGAACCGATTTCCTATATTGCGGATGCGAAAGCGAAACTAGAAAAGGAATAATCAGGTTTTGCTTTCTTCAATAATGCCAAGAATTTTTTGCACTTCCGCTTTCAGTCGGCGGCTTACCTCTCCGGTCAATTTTGCAGAGTGACGTTACCTACTTAACGTGACGCGCCGTTGTTCGTGCCTGAAATAATTTGCCCGTCCATCGCTGTAATTCGCCAGTGGCCAAAGCTGCTGGAGACGGTAACGGCGTCACTCGCGCTCATATAAATCACGGGCGCGCCGCGGGTCGCGAGACGCACTTTCAACTTCTCCCCTGCCCGTTTGATCGCGGGTTGTATCGAATCGGCAATGATGATGACCGCCGGGTGAATGGCATCGAGCAACGCATCGCCGAGCGGCTCGCCTTCGCCTTCACCGGGCAATGCGGCCACGACGATGTCGGCGCGGAGTTTTTCGCGGGCGGAATTCAGCAGCGCATTTTGGCCGGTATGGCTGAGATCAGAGAGCAATAGCAGTCGCGTGCCTTGAATATTGCCCAGCAACACCACGCAATTGTCGTCCGCCTTTGGGAACGGTGTATCCGGCGGCGGATAAGGAACGGTCCAGGGGTGAATGTGCAGGTTCGGTCGCAATGAAGCATCGAGCATGGACGAATGTTGTTCCGTGAACTCCCGATATTCCGGCGAGCGAAATCGAATCGGGCTTATGCGAATGTCTCGCGGACGAAACTCTTTCAGCACGTCCTTCGCGCCGCCGGAATAACCGATCTCGCCATGCGTGATGATGAAGTGGGCCAGGCGATTCACTCCCTGCGCTTCGAGAAACGGTGTCGTCACCGCATCCACGGACGGTTCATTTCCGCAATCAATCAGCCAATCATCCCAGCCCGCGAGATACACCGCGTGCCCGCCGTTGAGCGGAAGCACGGTCACGCGGGCGGTTGCATTTTCTTTCACCAACATTCCGCACCACACAAAAATCATTAATCCGGCAACCGATACTTTCCATTTCCAACGCTCGCGAAAAAACCACCCGCTCAATGCACCGATGAGGATAAAATAATAAAGCGCAATGGTGAACAGGCCCGGCATCGCGACGTAAAAAAATGCGCCCGGCAAATTTGCCGACCAATTACTCGTCGCACGAATGCACTCCATGAAGAACCAGCCCGCGTGATTAAAAATAATCGCCAGCCACGGCAGCCAGCTTACAAACAGCAGGCTTGTCATGTTGCAAATAAGGACGAGCATGCACAAAGGCACGGCAATGAGATTTGCCGGGCCGCTCACCGGCGTGAACAAATGAAAATAGAGCGCGACCAAGGGAATCGAACCGAGCCACGCCGCGAGGGACGCCAGAAATAAATCCACCACGCCGCGCAAGCCGCCGCGAAGAATTTTTTCCCACCACGGTTGCAACGATTCCGGCCGCAATGGATCAGTGCGGAGAATCCATTCGCCGACGCGCTTGAAAAACGGCGAGATCAGAATGATGGATAACACCACGCAAAACGAAAGTTGGAAGCCCGCCTGAAAAAGCTGGTTGGGTTGCCATAGCAAAATGATCAGCGCGGCGGCGAAGAGTGAATTGATGAAATCGCTGGGCCGCGCGAGCGCCCATCCGCCAAAAATCACCGCGATCATGACAATGGCGCGAATCGCCGAAGCCGGCCAACCGGTCATGGCGGCATAAAACAACAGAAACGGCATCACCGCCAACCCGCGCCATTCTCGCGGCACACCGAGCAGGCTCACCAACCCCAGCAGAATCGCCCCGATGATCGCCACGCGCAGCCCATCTACGGCGAATATATGAAACGTGGCACTTTTCATAAAGGGCGCTTCGACCTCGTCCGTCAGCGCCGCTTTCCAGCCAAGCGACATTGCCCATTCGAGCCGAAGCGATTCGTCTTCATCAGGCAAGCCCAGCGCCAGCGATTTCCTGGCCCACGCGCAAAAACGATCCGCGAGTGGTGGTCGTGATGGCGATGCCACAATCTGCCAGTCAGAAACTTTTTTGATTTCAAATTGATAATAAATTTCCTGCCGCCGCAGAAAATTGCGGTAGTCGAACAATCCTTCCGCCACCGGCCCCCGCGCCTGTCGAAGAACACCGCTTACCTCGACCGTTTGCCCCGCGAAGAAATTTGTCGGCAAAAATTCTTTCGTGCTTGAAATGACTTCGCCAACGGCTGGAATCCAATCCTCCCCTTTGCGCTGCGCGTGCGAAACTTGCAGCCGCGCCATCGAACTCCACGTCTCGATATTCTTGATTTCATGCACGCGATGGTACGGCGTTTCCGCGAGCATTCCGCGCAAGGTGACGATTTCCTCCGGTCGCATGAATTCATTTCGCAGATCAATCGGGGAGATAACGGCTGTGTGAATGGCCATGTTCGACCAGCCCGCCAAAATCAATGAAGCGCACAGCAGCCAGCGCCGCGCTTTTTCCCAAAGCAGCGCCATCAGCACCGCGGCGAACGTGAGCCCAAACAAAGGCGCCAGCGATATCGGCATCGCCGCCAGCAGAATTCCCGCAACATAAAACAACGCCACCGGAATGAGCGGGCGTTGTCTCATTCAATGTCGTGAAATGAACTCCTTGAAATCATTGCCGGCATTCGTTCACCACCATTTGCGCCAGCGGCCGATCAGCCACAACAGTAACAAACCAAAAACCGCGCCGGTGCTGTCAATCAACACGTCGCGGATGCAACCTTCGCGCGAAGGAATAAACGTCTGGTGAAATTCATCCGTGGTCGCGTAGAAGACATTTACCCAGAGCCCTTCGGCGGCTTCCGACCAGCGCCACGGACGCCGGTCGCCGCGAAACGGTTTTCGCCGCGCGCGCCATACAAGCACAGCGAGAATTCCATACTCGGTCAGGTGCGCGCATTTGCGAACCAGCAGCACGACCAAATTAACGGTATGCTCCGACGCATTGGGAAAAAGCCAGTGCATCAGCGGCTCGATGATGCGCGAAGAATGCTTGTAGGAAGCGGTGTCTCCCGACGCCGTAAAGATCGCGCACATCCAAATGATGACCGGCAACCAATAAAAAATAAAACCACGAAACTTGAGCACGCGGCATCAAAACCAGATTTGACGCCGCAGCGCAACTTTTATCCGGCGCGCTCATTCGGTTTCCATTGCCAAAAACGCGTCGCTGTGGCACAAAAGTCGGCTCCTATGCGTAATCAAATTTTATTGTTTCTGTTCGCGATGGCGATTTTTTCGGGAGGTTCGCGCAACGCGCGCGCGGATGAGGCGCTCGCCAAACTCGACGGCGATACCATCGGCAAATTTCATTTCGTGGGCATTGACCGCATTGCTGCCGATCCGAAGGCGACCAAGCTTAAGGAACTCGGCGCGCTCCCTGAAACCGCCGTGCTGCGCGATAATTTAATGGCCAAAGCCGCCAGCGCGCCTTTCCGTTTGCTCGAGCACAAACTGTACGGTCAAAACAAAAACAGTTATACCAATCTGCTCGAATCGTTGCTGAACGATTTGTTGCATAATGAATCTTACACGGAAGTGCGCGGGCCAACGAATGCGGTGCCTGAATTATTGCTCGCGGTGCAACTAAACAATGCGCGGGCCGCTGCGTGGGAGACAAATTTGGCGACGATCCTGGCGGCGTGGACGGGCATTTCCGTGCAACCGATTCGCGGCGAGGGCTTTACAGGTTGGGAACTCAAAAAACATCACGATCCGAATGTCATCCGCTATTTGCGTGCGGGGGATTGGGCGCTCTTTGGGTGGGGTTGGGAGGATCTGCGTCTTCAGCCGCGCTTCCTGCAACTCATCAAACAGAAACGCCTGACTGCGAATTTCCCCAAGGACGATTGGATGGATGCGGTTTTGGATTTCCCCGCTTATCAGGCAAGCCACACGATGGACTTGCCATCATTGCTGCCCGCAAAATTACCGAAGATGCATCTCGCTGTTGAGGGACGAAAAGATTACATCCGCCCGACCTTGGTGATGTCCTATCCCGCGCCCCTTGGCATCACGCTCGAGCCGTGGAAGATTCCCACGAACGCTATTCCCAATACCATCGTCAGCTTTACCGCCGCGCGAGGCCTTGCGTCCTGGCTCGGGCAAGTGCCGGAAATGAAACCGTTGCGCGCGAATCCGGTTCCGAACCAGTTCACCACCTGGGCGGTGGACAAGGTTCCATTTGAGACTCACCTCTCCATTCCGGTTCCAATGGCGAGCAATTATCTTGCGCACATCGCTCCTGGATTAATGGCTGAACTGAACGCGAGTCTGTCCAAACGCGCCGTCCCCGGCGAAGCCGTGTGGACAAATAATGAAGTGATGATCCGGCAGATTCCTTTTCTTGCTCCCTACTTGCGCGCCATTCACGACCCTACCGGTGATTATCTTTTTGGCGGCCTTTTCCCCAGCCGTCTGCAACCGGGCGCAAAACCCGTGCCGCCTGAACTCATGCGAGAAATTGCGTCCAAGCCCAAGCTCCTTTATTATGATTGGGAAATAAATCAGGCGCGCGCCGACCAGTGGCAAAATATCATGCAGGTTTACCTCATCGCCTCCACGCTGCCGATGCCGCGGGGAGATTTGTCCGCGCAAAAATGGATTCGTGCCGCGGGAAAATTAATGGGAAATTGCGGAACTGAGATTTCGCTGACTGCTCCCAATGAATTGACCCTCGTGCGCAACAGCCCTATCGGCCTTACTGGCTTTGAAATGAATGTGCTCGAATACTGGCTCGACTCGCCTGAGTTTCCCTTGCACGCAATCTATCCGCATATTTCGAGCCGGCCGGGCATGTTTCCGCCGGCCGCTCACTAACCATGCTCAAGCTCGGCGTCAATATTGATCACGTCGCTACTTTGCGCGAGGCGCGGTATCGCGGCGTTGGACATGGCGAACCCGATCCGGTTGCCGCAGCGTTGCTTTGTGAAGAAGCGGGCGCGCACGGCATCACCGCCCACCTTCGCGAAGACCGCCGACACATTCAGGATCGCGATGTCTGGCGCTTGCGCGAAAGCATTAAGACACGTCTCAATTTCGAAATGGCCAACGCGCCGGAAATAGTTGCGATCGCCTTAAAATTAAAACCGGAGATCGTCTGCCTCGTGCCCGAACGCCGCCAGGAAGTGACGACAGAAGGCGGTCTCGACGTCGCGGGAAATTTGGCGTCACTCACTGAGACGTGCAAAAAAATGAAGGATGCAGGTATCGAAGTGAGTTTATTCATCACACCTGATCCCGCACAAATTGAAGCGTCGGCAAAGACCGGCGCGCAATTTGTCGAGTTGCATACGGGCGCATTCGCTGAACATTTCCAGCAGAAACGCGAGGGCGATGTTGAGCTGGAACGATTGATCATCGCCGCAAAACAGGCGCACGCGGTGGGTTTACAGGTAAATGCCGGACACGGTTTGAATTACGAAAACCTGCCGTCGCTGCACGCTGTCCCCCACATGATTGAATTGAATATCGGGCACAGCATCGTGAGCCGCGCCCTCACAGTGGGCATGGCAACCGCAGTACGCGAAATGTTGCGCCTGATGGAAGGCTACGCGGGAAATTAGACTGGACTCGCTATGATTTTGGGAGTGGGCATAGACATCATCGAAGTTGCGCGCATCAAAAGCTCCCACGAAAAATTCGGCGAACGGTTTCTCAATCGCATCCTTCTGCCGAACGAAATTGCTTACTGCCTCTCGCACAAATTTCCCGCGCCATTTTTAGCAGCGCGATTCGCCGCGAAGGAAGCCATCTCGAAGGCGTTCGGCACCGGCATCGGAGCGCAACTGTCGTGGCAGGATATGGAAGTCGCTCGGCGTGATTCCGGCGAACCGTGGGTCATCCTGCACGGGCGTGGCCAGGAATTGCTCAAGTCGCGCGGCGGACGCGTAGTATTAATCAGCCTCAGCCACACCGAACAGCACGCGACTGCGGTGGCAATTCTGGAAAGCACCTAACGCTGATTCCTCCCCTCGCCCATCGCCAAAAGCAAAACGGCGCCCATTGAGCGCCGTCGTAAAACTTAAATAAACAACCGCCGAATTACCGGCGTTGCAGTTTCGAGAGCAGGCGAAGCAGTTCGAGATACAGCCACACCAAAGTCACCAGCAGCGAAAGGCCGCAATACCATTCCAGATATTTTGGCGCGCGAGCGCGAACACCTTGTTCGATGGCATCAAAATCCAAGAGCAGATTGAAAGCGGCGACCGCGCTGATGACCAGGCTAATGGCGATACCCACCGGGCCACTGTCATTGATGAACGGCACATGGACACCAAACAGGCGCATGACCATGTCCACGATATAGACCAGCACAATCGCGCCAGTCATGGCGATGACGCCGACTCGGAAACCGGGCGTCACGCGAATCGCGCGCGAGGTGAACAAAAGCAACATCAACGCCAGCACTCCGAAGGTCAGAACCACCGCATTGAGCACGATGCCGTGATACGCTGTTTCAAACATGGATGAAATAACGCCAAGTGCAAGGCCTTCCAGCGCCGCGTACGCGGGCGCGCAAATCGGCGACAAAGATGATTTGAACATCGTCACGAGCACCATCGCCAGACCGCCCAACATCCCGACGATCATGAGCGGAAGTTGCAGGGCAGCCGGCGCGACCCACGCGAAGCACGCGGATACCACGCAAATGACCAACAATATGGCGGTCTTGAACAACGCGCCATCGAACGTCATGTTATCGGTCGTTTCCTGGGCAAATACATCCGCCCGTTTCAACAGAGGATTTGAAGTTTCCATATAGTTAATCGTTAATGAAAGCTGGCGCAGGTTAATGCACAAGCCTGCGCTTTGCAATATGGATTTGGCTAGTGATTACAAAACCAGCGGGGAACGGCATTGCGAGCCTTTGTGTCGCAAATCTTTCCAACGAAAATTTCTTCAACGCTTCGACTTTGCCCCGGCACGTTTTTGTTTGCCAGGTTTTGGACTGGTCTGAGAGGCAACCGCAATCACCGGTTGTGGACGCGGAACAGTGGGTGTTGAAGCGGACGGCGCGCTTTGATTTTTTTCCGGAGCCTTTTTGCTTTGCGATTGCGGCATCAAAACGATCCCGATCAACACCAGGGCCGCACCCAGCGCCGCGAGACTGACATACAACGCCCCCACTGGCGGTAGAAAACGGAACTCTACCTTATGATCACCCGGCTCCAGATACACGCCGCGCATCAAATAATTGCACTTGAGCAGCGGCGCTGATTTTCCATCCACGAATACTTTCCAGTTGGAATCGTAACGGTCATTGAGCAGCAGCACGGAATTGTTCGCCGCATGCGCATTGAGCACAATGTCCTTCGACGCGTAACTGGCAAAATCAACCGTGCCCGTGTTCTCATTGGTGTCGGGACTACCGACGCCGGCCGGCAAACCGCCATTTACAAAAATACTGTGCGTGACATCGAATGACGGGGCAATGAGCAACGGCAGAATCGCCTCATTGTTCGTATTGATCTGCCAGTTTGAATACAACTTGGCGCGCGGCAAGCCGCCGGTGAATTCAAAAATTGCATAATCGCCATCCGGCGCGAACTGCGCCGTCACGCGCTCAAGCCGCCGTGGCGATGTCGCGTTGGGACGCGGCACGATCTTGAAGCGCGCGGCGATGCGCACGCGTTTTTTCACGGGATCGAATTGTTCGTTGTAAGCGCGGATATATTCCGCCGCGCCCATCAAATAACGGGTATTGGTGAGTTCCCAGCGGCGGACAATTTTCGGGGCGGAGGCGATTGTGCCGTCGAATTGCGTCGCGTGCTGGAAGTTCAACAAATCCTGCGGCGTGCGCGGCAGTTGGACGATGTCGAGCGATTCAATATTATAATATTGAAAGTGTTGTTGCGCCCATTCGTAATGATAAAGCTCATCCAACAACCCGTGCGCGGCCGCCGCGCGGAACGGTTCCAGCGCCACTCGATGTTCGTAAGGTTTGTCCCGCAACAGATCAATGACCGGATTGCTCGCGTATTTTTCTTCGTAATTCCAATCAATGATCCACGGCAAATTTGCGCGTCCCAAATCCACCACCACCAGCAAACCGAGCAGCGCCACCGCCCAGCCGCCGTTATTGGCAAACATTCCGCGCAGGATCGCCGCCATCAACCCGGCGGCGATGATGAAAAATAAAACAAACCAGCCGACTTGCGCGATGCTGAAATCCGCAGTCACATGCGCTTTGGTCTCGGCGAACTGAGTGTTCAACAAATTTTCAATCAGCGCCGCGCGCGAATTATAATAAATCCCCCACCCCACGAGGCTGAGTGCCAGCACGCCGAGGCAGCTGTAAATCCAAATGCGATTGAACCGCCCTTGGTTCGCCGACGGACGGGGTTGTCCGACTCGCACGCGTTCGAGATACGTCCGCCAAAGCCCATCCACGCCGTAAGCAAACAGGATGACCAGCGCAAAATTAACGATGCTGAGAAATTTGATCGGATTGCGAATCGTCGAAAAATACGGCAGCGCATAAAGCATCCGATAAAACGGCGCGTGATGGCCGTAGCCAAATAGCAATGAAATGAACGCCACGACGATCCAAAACCAAAGCCATCGTCGCTGTGTCAGATTGAAAACCGAATTTTTTTTGCGAAACGATTGCACCGCCGCCCACACCGCCAGCAGCACCACCGCCACGCCCGCGTAAAGCCCGCTGCCCGTTTGGCGGATGAGCGTACGCGGCGCCGTTCCTTGCTGGCCACCGGCAAAATATTTGTCCCAGGCAACATCGCGGCCAATCGAACCCCAATAATTGCCGCCGTCCGTCGTGTCCATGCGATAACCAAACAACCCGGGCACGACCAGACTAAGGGTTTCGTTTTTGGGCAGGCTCCATTGCGTGGCCCACGCCCAGCGGCTTTCGCGCGTCTGCGTGTCCTGCTCCATGCCATGCACGCCTTCGATCTGGGTATTGACCAACGCAAAAATCGCCTGTGCCGCGAGAAACGCCGCGAAAATCGCCACCACACTCACACGACCCACTCCCATCACCAGATTTTTCACGCGTGGCCCGTCCGCAATCCACGCCTGGTAAATGACGAAAGCCGCGACATACAAACTGAAAATCGCTCCCACGTCCGCACCTTCGGCCAATCCCATGCCGACAGCAAAACCGGCGAGCATCGCCCGGGCCCAGCCGCGCCAGGCGGTCGTTCGCATCAATGCCGCGAGCGCGAAGTAACTCATGCCTACGACCAGCGGATTCGCCGCGATCCCCCAGCACGCAGTGGAAAAGAAATCCGAATTGAGCATCGCCGCCAGCCCGCCCAATACGCACGCCGCCGGGGACAATCCGCATTGCCGGAAAAAAGACCACGCCCCCAGGCCAAGTACCATCAGCGCGAGCGGCACATAAAATTTTGAGAAGAGCACCGGGCCGGCCACCAGGCGAAGTCCGTAAGTGATGTTGGGGAGCGCGCCCTGTTCGCGATAGCCGATGGTATTGAGATCTTCCCACACGCCGGAAAATGCTTCCGGCAAATGATGGCATTGGGAAACCAGCCGCGCCAGCGGACCGTCATTTGAAAAAAGCGTGTGGCTCGGCAGCCACGTTAGGCCGAACAGGCAGGTGATGATGAATGCGAGCAGCAGAAACATCACACCTAACTGTTTGCTCGCCCGCCCGGCGGGAAATGAAGATTTTAAATCCACAGGATGAACTCAGGCAGCGTCATGGATCAGACGACGACATTTTCCACACGGGCGGTGGGTGCCGTCGCGGGCGCGACGTTGGTGGGAATCCGCGGACGCGAAGGCGGGAGGTCATCCAACTGGGCATAGTCATGTTTCCAGCGGGAAAGATCGCGGCCCAGCAGGATGCTCAGGCGCTCGACCTCGGGGGCAAATTCGCGCTTGAGCCGTTGGCACAATTCGGGATCGAGCGGCGGCCGTCCACCGTGTCGGCTGTTGAATTTGCGGATGCGCGCATCCACTTTTTGCATGGCGCCGAAAACCGCGCGCGGCAGCAACGGGCGAATCGCCAGCACCGATGAACGCACAAAACGATCACTCAACATGGCGCGCAGGAAACGGCTTTTGACAAATTTATTGGAATTGACCGGTTTGAAATTATCCGGGATTTGCGTCGGGTCCACTTCCAAAAATTCCAGCACTTGGCGGCAAGTCTCAGCGACATTCGCGGCGAAGTCTTCATAGATGACCACATGCACGC
Organism: Verrucomicrobiia bacterium; assembly: GCA_036268055.1. NCBI lineage: Bacteria > Pseudomonadati > Verrucomicrobiota > Verrucomicrobiia > Verrucomicrobiia bacterium. The sequence goes on from DATAUW010000027.1 coordinate 159,456, forward strand.
GGTCGCGCCCAAAAATATTGAAATAGCGGCGAACTTGCTCGGTATAACGAACGGCCTCATAATATACCAACCCCGGCGCGAAATAAGTCTGCCGCGTGATGCGCTGTCCCGCGCGCCGATCATCCTGCGCTTCCAACGCCTCGGCAAACGTCGGCAAATGCTCATTGCCATCCCAGCGAAAAGTATAATAAAGCGAATGCAGCATCTCGATCGGATCGCGTAGCATGATAATGATGCGAGCATCGGGATTGAAGGCCTTGATTTCCGTCGCCGCCACTTGCGAGCGCAAGTACCACACCGAAGCTTCACCGGCGCGCTTTTGACCGTTTTGACCGTCAAACTCCGCCAAATACGCGTCGAGATTACGCCGGTAAAATTGCGGGGCGAAACCCAGGTCCGCGCCGAAAAAGTGCATTTCCTTGCGCGCCATGAAAATATCCGGACGTAGCGAAAGGTATTTATCCAAGGCCGTCGTGCCGCTTTTCGGCGCACCGACGATGAAAAAGTCGGGTTTTTTAATCACAGGTGAGTCGGGCTCAGTGCATCCGCCACGCTTGCATATCCGGGAAATTATCTACGGTGAGCAAAATCGCTCACCTGAAATGGATTTCCCGGGCGGGCTGATGCTCAAACCCTATGGTTAAAAAAGCCGGAGGGATTGAAAAAACGAAAACCGACGGATAGAATTCATTCGCGTCCTACACTTTCTTTATAATGCCTAACCGGGTTTATACGGCGTTTGGTTAAGCTGGCCACAATGTGCTTCACCCAATTTTCTTTCGCAAGAAAAATGTGCGCGAACAAGCATTCTGCGCTAAAATATTTCCTCCTTTTTCCCGTAACCTTCAACCCGCCGCCGGGGTCTTGACTTGGCGCGATAGTCCCACCACCAATCCGGCCACGATGGCCAGGCTGCCCCACAGTTGCCCCCAGTTCAAAGCCTCGCCCAGCCACAGCCACGCGATCAACACCCCCGCCACCGGTTGCGCGAAAACCGTGAGCGCCACAATATTGACATCCGTCTCCTTGATGACCACAAACCAAATCGCATAACCCACCGCCGTGCAAATCACCGCCAGGTAAAGCACCATCCACCACAGTCTTAACGGCATCACGCGCACTGCGGCCAAAGTTGCCGCCCCATCAAACACCAGATTCACCACCGTCCCGAACAAAAGCGCAAGCGCGAGAATCTTGACCATCCCCGACCGTTCAATCAATGGTTTGCCCATGATCGAATACACCGACTCGCAAAAAAATGACGAAACGAAAATCAGGCTCGCCCACAAACCGGCCCATTGAAATCCGCCGCGCAGAAAGCCATTGAGCAATACCACGCCAAACATCCCCAGCACAAAACCCAGCCAGCGTCGCGGCCCGATATATTCCCGCAAAAAAATCGCCGCCGCCACCGATGTGAGAATCGGTTCCACCGCCATCAACACCGAAGCATTCCCCGCCGAACTCAATTTCGTTCCCCAAACTTGCAACCGATGGCCCAGTGTGAAAACGATGAACCCCATGATCACCGTCTTGACCAGGTCCGCGCCGCGCGGCGCCTTTCCCGGCAGCCACGGCCACAACGCCATCAGCAACACCGCCGCCACCCCGAACCGCAGCGTGACGATGCTCCCTGGCGCGAGATGCTCCGCCAGCGCCTTGTAAATGGACAAAGAGCCCGCCCAAAGAAAATTCATCCCGATCAAAATGATGAGGTACGATAGCTTCATCGAAGAACACGCCTTCCGCGCGCCTTTCTGTACGGGCGGCGAATGGGAGTGTCAAGCCGTGCAAACACCTGAACGAAGTTCCACACACCCGGTAGGACGGAGCCACCGCTCCGCCGCGCTCTCAAGGCACGAAAAACACCGCAAATAGAGACCACCTCACCGCTTCTCCTTAAACCACTTCTTCTCATCCCCCGACAGCCCGGCAAAATTCGCGCGATCATAATCCGCATTGACCTTGCGAAAATCCACCAGCGCCTGTCGCGCCGCCAGGAAACCACTTTCATCCCCGCTATCAATCCCATGCTCAAAAGCCTTCCCCGTCGCCAGCATCAAGTCGGATTGTTTAAGACCTTTTTCGAGCCATTCAACGCGCGCCAAAGCCAAAGGTTGCCCCATCGCCTGCTCGCGCGCCTGCGACAAAATCGCCCACGCGCGCCCCATCACTCCAGGAGTATAAATTTCATCCGCGAGCAAATAATACGGCCCGTAAAGCCCGGCGCTATATTTCCGTTTGGCTTTGATTTTATCAGCCTGTTCCGCAGCCGAATAATTTGGATAAATGGATTCCCAAAGTTCAAAATATTCTTTGACGGATGATTTGGCTGGACCGAAGGCATTATAAAATTCATCAAGGATCGCGTCGGGAGAAGCGTCGGGATGATTCAGCATAGCCGCCAGCATATAAAGCGAAGGCCCCTGCACGGAATATTTTCCAGTGAGCGAATCAAAATCCGTTCCCCTCAATCCATGCGCCATCGCAAACTTGAGGTCTTCACCCAAAGTATGCGCATAAAAAGATGGAAAGTTCGGCGCTTGAAGCGTGTAATTGGGGCGCAGAAATAATTGGCAACCAGTTTTTTCCCACCCACTCCAATCCTGGCGGAACACCGCCGAATCGGTTTTGCTATACCCAAAAATGCTTTCCTGCGGGACCACTCCGCAAAGCACGTTTTGACTCAGCTTCGCCTTCACTGGCGGCTTGCGATAATTGTCATAAACATAACTGACGACTTTTACATCCGGCCGGGTTTTGACGGCTTCATCAGCCACGATTTTCCAAAAGCGCGCGTAACGATCCGACATCGAACCCAGTTGAAGCATCCACTCGTCCCGCCTGCCCTCCTCGCCCGCGAAAGCCCGCTTGGCGGCGTCCAATCTTTGGTCAAACGGCACGGGATTATCCGGGTCGGGCTCATCCCACGATAAACATCGCGGACACGCGCACCCGGCCCAGCCGTCGTTTTCGCAGACATTCAAAAATTCGCGCGCACCCTTCGCCTGCCAATCCGAAATGATTTGATTCACCAGCGCCGGCTCCGAAGGACATATATGAACATACTGCGGATCCGAATCGGAACCGGGATCCAGCCGCCGTGTGCCATCCGGCAGCATCGCAAAATACTCCGGATGCGTCTTGCCAAAGCGCGCCCAATATTCGCCGAAGGAATGCCCATATTGCGGTTGGATACTCCTGCCGAAGCGTTGCCGTTTCAGCCAGATTTTTTCACCAGTCGTCGCGGCTTCGCGCCAATTTTTAAACCAGAGCAATGGCTTCACCGTGGCATCCGCAGGAGCCAAAGACAAATTTTTCTCCGTCGGAATGATCTCGCCCAGCTTCCCCGGCCAAAGCCAGCGCACGCCCATTTTATTTTCCAAAAATTCATAAACACCAAAGAGCGTGCCTTCGTGCGTATCAATGTCCAGCGGATCGTCCCGCGAATCATTACCCGCGATATACAAATCGGTTTCCGTGGCGTGAATAACATAGGCATTTCCCGGAAGGTTAGCAGGATTGATCTTCGCCGCCACCGTGACCGCACAATTTCCCAGATAAATATGCGCGCCACCCGCCGTCAAATTCTCCACCACGATTGGCAATTTTGCACCCGTCGCGCACTCGATGTGATATTGCAACTCCTTCGCCGCATACGACTCAACTCGCAAAGGATTTTGCGGAACAACAATGGAAGCCAGCGCCTTTCCGTCACGAACCACCTCTACCGCCATCGTCGGCAAACTCAAAAAAATCAAAACCACCATCATCGCACCCAGCCACACCATACAATTTCTCCCGGCAAAACTCGATGCTTCCAAGGTAGAGCGGCGCTCCCACGCCGCTAGTCTCGCACACAAATACACCCAACTCTCCATCATGACCCACCCGGTGTGACCAGCCGATAGAATCGCACCGCGCCATTTGTATTGGGAGAATCTTTGACTTGCACCGTCGTATTAGTCGCCGACGCCGGAATGTTCGTCAGCGTCTGCCACACACCCGACGCCAGGCTGTCTGAATATTGAATAATATAACTATGTCCACCCACCCCCGTGAACTGGAAGTTCACGCTATTGGGCGATACCGACACCGCCGCAATTTTGAATACGCTCTGCGCATCGTGCGGATCAGTCCCCGCGAGATACTCCTGCAAATTGCTCAAGCCGTCGTGATCCGGGTCGCCATTCGCTCCGTCGTCGCCCGCGGCAGAATATGGATTCAAACCATGCGCCAATTCCCAATCGTCCGGCAAACCATCGCCGTCCGTATCATTGATGCAATTCCGGCTGCCCGGATTTGGATTGCACGCGATCCAATTCAACGGCTCGTTGCCATAACTCCCCAACGCGCGTCTCTGCAGTGACATCCCCGTGCCCGCCGCCGCGCCCGGCCACAAACCCGCGCTGCTATAACTCACGCTCTCCACCAAAACATAAGGAACAAATCCCGCGTCCGGACTAGGCGCCATTTCTGGCGTGCCCGGCTTGAGTAATTCAATCGTCGCGCCGCCATCATCCAGCGAACCCTTATAAGGCCCATAGATAGCCACGTTATTAGTAATACCATACTTTGTCCTGAAGTTCGCCAGCGAAGCCGAGTCATTCACCGGGTCAAATCCCACCACCAGCAAATAACCACCTGGCGGCAGCGTCACGCCGCGAGGGAACGTATATTGAACATCGCCGTCAATCTTCCAGCAGTTCGCGGCAAATACCGGATCGTAGAGAGTGACTTCATCCGATGTGGTGTTAAAAAGCTCGAGATATTCCTCGTTCACATTTTCCGTCGGCACGCCGCCCGAAATCGTCACGGGATAATACATGATTTCGTTGAAGACCACCGGCCCGACTTTAGGATAAGCATTGGCAAGACCCGTCCCCGTGCGAAATTGCGCGACGGTCGCCGGGCTGTCCGCGCCAAAAGTGTGGTTGCTCATCGCCACAAAATCCACGCTGTCGCTCGTCACGAAGCGCCCGAACGAAACATTGTTCTCGGCCGCACCAAACGAAACCTGCGCGCGATAACCGGAAAGATTCCCCTGTGCGTCCGCTTGCGAAAGAAAAATATTTCCACCGTTCACCGCATCCAACACGAACGGCGAACTATTCGTGGTATCAAATTGATCTTGATAAAAAACCTGGTAACCGCCCGCCGCCAAAACCGTGCCGTCAGGAATGCGATACTTTCCAAAATTCGTCGCGACATCGCTGATAAACCATCCGCCCACGGCGACACTATTGCTCGAAAAATTATATAACTCGATGGCGTCTTCAAATGGCAAGCTGGCGTGCGTCAACACTTCATTGATGAGGACATTTGGAAGCGGTAGAAAATTGGACGCGTCCGGCGTAGGCGTCGAAACAAAACTCACGAGATTGCTCCCACCATCCGGCAAGCGCCCCTGTGAAACTCCCTCTGCTTGAATCCCAAAATCCACTTCATCAATTTGACTCAAATCTTCGTTGTAGAGATGAATCGTTTCACCGTCTTTGTTCAAACTGAAGCCAGTGTGGTTCGGACCGTTACTGGGATGTCCGTCCGCCTGATATTCAACCCAGCCATGACCGCCAATGAAACTCAACGCGGGAACCAAAAATTGCGTCATGTCCGTGATGGACGGATCATCGGTCAAATAAAGTCCGCCCAGCGATACCGGTTGCGCATTCGGATTATAAAGTTCAAACCAATCGTTGCCGGAAACCGGATTGGCCATCCATTCATTGATGCGCAAGGCCGTCGCATTCCCCAGCGTGGCCGCCGCCGAATTCGCCGCGCCGGGCGTCGGCGCACTCAATAAGTTCCACGTCCCGCCAATCTTGCCGATAGATACATTGGCAATCTGAAAACCGAACGCAACCGAATCCACCGTCTGCCCATTAGTGTTAAATAATGTCACCGTGCTCCCATCTCCCGGCAGCGCGAACCCCGTATTCAAATCCGTCTCGACACTTGTCGAAGCCGCACGTGAATTATCGCACCAGATCACCAGATAACCATTCGCAATGATGCTCACGCCGCCTGGGATAACCCATTGGTTTTGGCCCACGCTCAAGCTCATGCCGGACAAATCAAAACTCGTCGCGCCTGGATTATATAACTCCAGCCAATCGGGATGATTGCCGAATGCGTCGTAAACCGCGGAAGTATTTCGCGCCATCAACTCATTCAGGATCGGCCCCGAGTAAGTGCTGACATAATTACTCGCATCGGGGCTTGCCGTGCCGGGAAAACTTACGATGTTCGACGCCCCATCGGGCAATCGGCCTTCCGAAACACTTTCAAGCTGGTTCACAAAACTCACTCGATCAATTTGCTGTCCCGAATAGTCATAGAGCACAATCGCGTCGCCTGCCGCCGTCAGTTTGAAATCGAGATGATCCGGCCCCGCCAATTTATCCGCAAACAGTTGCACAAAACCATTGGCTGGAATGAACGACACCGAACGTATCTCAAACAGTTCATTGCTCGTCCCTAGATAAAGTCCAGTAAGCGCCACTGGCAAATTGGAAGCGTTATACAATTCCATCCAATCGCTGCCACCGGCGGGGGAATTCGCCAGCCATTCGTTGATGAACAGATTCGTCGCCCCGCCGGTTAGTGCAGGCAGATTGGCCGCGCCCGGCGTCGCAAAAGTTAATTGCCAGGTTCCCGCTGCGCCCACACGTCCGATGCTGAAATTGGCTAATTGCAAACCGAAACTGAACGCATCCACACGATTGGTCGAAGCATCGTACAGGAAAAGATTCTCGCCATTTTTGCTGAGATTGAAACCGCTGTGAAGTCCCGGCGCAGTGGTATCGCTATCGCACCAAACCACCAGGTAACCGCCCGCTGCAAGCGTCGTACCGCCCGGGAAAATATATTTTCTCGCGTTGCCGCTGTTGCTCAAACTCCAGTTCGCGATGTTCACCGCGTTGGAACTCGGATTATACAATTCCAGCCAATCGGGAAACGTGCCGCCGTTGGTGACCGCGCCATCGTTCTCCGCCATGATTTCGTTGAACCGAATATTGTTGCTCGCCGTAACCGTCGTGACGATTCCCGGCGAACCATTAATCGCCGTACTTGCGCGCCAGTTGGCCGGGTCATCGGGATCGCCATTCGGATTGATGATCTCCAACGAATAACCGCCGCCCGCCGCGCCCACCGGCCAGCCGGCCGCGTTGTTATAATTAACCGCGATGACCGTATTGCCATTCTGGTCCAGCAAAGCGACCCGCTGCCCGCTGTTCGATAATGAACCACCGTACATGCCCGCAACCACCAATCCCGGATAACGCGCCGCAAATGCCGCCGGATTGCCCGACGAACTGATGACCATCACGCCACCGGGCGCCAAAATCGTTCCGTTCGGAAAAACATAAGTCACACCGCCGAAACTGTAGCCGCTCATGTCCACATTGGTCGGCCCGATATTTTGCAATTCAATAAATTCAAAAGAACTGCCGCCGTTCGGTTCATACATCAACTCGGTAATGCGAATCGGCACACCCAGCAGCGCCACGCCAAAATCCCCTTCATTAAGCGCACTCCACGCGCCATTGAGCACCCGCGCCTTAACCACCGTCGAACCACTCAACACCAACGGCGTTCCATTGTGGTACGCAAATGCGCTCGGCGACACCGACCCCGAACCATAAGCGCGCGGGTCCGTTCCATTGGTCGTATAATATATGATGCCACTGGAATTGAGATTCGTCATCGTCAACCCAAAACCTACCGGCACATTTCCCCCCTGCTGGCTGAACACCGGCGCACTGACGTTGGGGAAAAGTCCGATCGCCCGATATTGATTCAACACATTCGCCGAGCGAATCGGAAAATAATTTGTCGTGTTTAGCGGCGCATTGGTGGCGAAACCCAAAAGATTGTTCAGTTCGCGCAGCCAGTGATTATTTCGCGTGTAATTAGTCGTCAACAGGTATCCGCCCCAGCGCGCCGATTCATCCACGATTGCATTGGTGATCTCCGTGATGCGCTTCATGTAATACGAAGCCGCGAGATTATTCTGCGGATGCGCCGGATCCCAAAACGAATTCGTAGGATTGATATAAAACAACCCACCATTGAAAAATAATTTTTGCAAATGGTCGGCGTAGCGCAGGCGAAACTCGGCATTGTTCGCGAGCGCCAGATAAATTTGCGCCGGGCTGCCGTCGGCATTCACCGTGGTCACATTTTCCGTCACGCTTTTCAAAACATGTTCGGCGTCCCATACGATGAACTTGAATCCATCGGTCGTGTTGCGATTGCGGATGACGTACCAATTATGCTGCGGCCAATCGTCATTGCCCGCCCAGTGATTGACGATCATGTAATCAATCAGGTTATCCACATCCACGTATTGCTGAAGCTGCTCATACTGCGCATTGTTGGTAAGGCCGGTATTGGACAACGCCAGCGCCGTATTCCACGCATTCGCATCTCCGCTCAACAATTCCAAACCGAACGTCGTGTTCTTAAGCACGTCATAATCCGTATTGGCGCCGCCAAAATAACTCGCCGCAAAATCATCGTCCGGCCGTTCGTGCAAATATTGAATTCCCCAATAAAGACCGTTGAGATACAGATGAACAAATTTCCCGTGAAACGAGGGGTGCCCCAGCGCGAGCATCAGGTCGCTGGTAAATTGATCTCGAACACACTGCGCGCGATAACGCTGGTCTTCGGGAACGCTGCCGCCGACGTAATGCCACCAATAATTGATGCCGCTGTCCACCACGAGCGTGTTGAAACTCTGCACTGGCGAATCAGGATAGAACGGAAAGTTCAACTTACCCGGGCCGTATTGGCTGGTGAATTTCAACCGAAACGAATGCTTGGCATTTTTCGCGGGATCGCGTTGCGACCCGCCTTGTATCTCGATACCGCAATCCAACTGTATCCCGCCCGAAGAACCATCAGGATAAATCAGCTCCATCGAGCAATCACGTTCCCAAAGCGGCCCGCGGTACGAATCCGATGTGGCATCGGACGTGTGCGTGTAAATGCCATTCGCCGGCCCAAACATGTCGTCAATCGAAGTCATGATCGAGAGCGTCGGCAGCGCCGTCAACCCGGCACGCACGGCGTTGGTGTATTGCGGATCATTGACGATGGTCGGATCCATTTCGTAATAGGCCCGCGAACCATTCACCACCTGCGAGGGCGTCGGCGTCCACACGTTACCAGTCGGATAGCCGGGCGGATTGTTTGGCTGTCGGATGATGCTCTCGACAAAAAGATAAGTCTGCGAACCGACAACCGACGGCAACAACCCCGGGGCAAACGCCGCCGCGCGCAAAGCCGTCGTTTGATTGATCGCAAGCGGCCCCGCATAAATAATTCCGTTCGTGGTCCCGCCGCTGATGCTCGGCGCGCTGCCATTGGTGGTATAAACAATCGTTGCTCCCGGCGTCGCCGTGGTCAGCAACAGATTGAAAGGCTGGCTGAAGAAGCCGTGCGGAACCGTGAAATGTACGTCGTCCACCAGACCGTTTAACGTGTTCGCACTATTGGGTCCACCAGGCGTTTGCACCGCAAAATAACTCAATCCGTTTACGTTATTTATTCCGTATGAATCATCGCTATGCTGCTGCGGATAGCTCGGCGCATATTCGTAAGCCACGCGCGGTGGGTAGTCGGCATTATACAAACCCAGGTAACCGGGAGAAGTGCTCAACGAAAAACTGGTGTGCAGATTCGCGCCCGGAACCGTGCGATTTTTTCCCGACGCAAAAATAACCATGTATTGCCCGGCTGCGATATTCGTCGCCGGAAAAATCCATTCGCCCGGCTGATCGGCTGCATCAGTCAGTGACCACCCCGCCAAATTCACCGATGTATTTCCGCGATTATAAATTTCAATCCAATCATCCAGCTCGGAATCTTCATCCCTCAAGCCATTGGTATTCACATTCGACGCAAGAAATTCATTGATGACCACGTTGGTCAATGCCGCGTCAGCATTGGCCGTGTCCAACCGCACTGTCCAGCTTCCCCCGGCGAAACGATTTCCCATCGGTGAAATATCCGCGATAGTATTTCCTGCTGCCCACGCTAATTGCACCGTTCCTTGCGCGGGTGAAACAAATTGAAAAACGTAAGGCCCCGCGCCGCTTCCCGTCACGCCCGTGGCCGGCGCGCCATTGATCAACAAATCACCCGCAACGACGTTCGTTACAGCTTCGCTGAAATTTACCTGCGCCTGCGTCAACTGGCTCACGATCGCGCCGCCAGTGGGCACAGTCGAAACTACCGTCGGCGGAATATTATCAACCAGCGTGTAAGTCCACGAAATCGAAGTATCAAAATAATTTCCCGAATTGTCAGTGATGCCGCTGTCCACATCCCAATAAACCAAAATCGTGCCCGCCAGCGGCTGGCTGAAATTAAAAACATAATTGGAACCGGAACCCGAAACCGTATTCGCGGGAATGCCATTGATCAATAAATCGGAAGCATCCACGCCCACTACGTTCTCACTAAAATTAACCTGAAGTTGTGAAAACGCATTGATCGTCGAACCCGCTGCGGGACTCAGCGACGCCACCTTTGGCTTGGTTGAATCCGGTACGATCACCGTGACCGTCGCCACCTGGCTCGTGACCGCGCCCCCTGCATTGGTCACGATCAATCGGTAATCTGCCGCGTCCGCCGCCGCGAGCGCGCCAAAATTCAGCACGTTCGTTTTGGAGCCGCTCACGTCGCCGGTGTCCGTTGCGGAAACATAAATTCCATTCGTGCCTTTCTGCCATTGATAAACCAGCGGCGTCGCGCCCGAAACTCCCGCGAACAACTGCGCGGCCGTTCCCGCATTCAATGTCGTGGACATCGGTTGAACGCCAATCGTCGGCGCAAACAACGGCGGCGATCCGAACGGCTGCACGGTCAAACTTCCCGAACCGCCGCTCGCAAAGTTCACCGGAAAATTCGCCGCCAGTTCCGGGTAATAATGCGTTCCCGCGCTCAAACTGACGCCTTCGATTTTCACCGAACTGAATACGCAGTTCTGATGCAAAATCATCACTGCGCCATTCGTCAAAATTAGCGCGCCCGCGCTGTTCAGATCGTAATCAGGCTCGATCCACGCAGGCCCGATTGGCGAACTCGCATTCGGCATCGCCGCCAGATAACCGGTATAATTCGGATCAACGGTAATACTGTTTGTGCCCAGCGAATTAAAACCCGAGCCCTGCAACCATCCGCATTGAACAATCCATTGGCCGGTGAATGTATTTGAATTCCCGGCGATTTGCTGCGGAAAGGTCGTGCCCGAATTGATGATCACGATATTATTTGAACCCGTGAGGATGCCGGAAATTTTAAAGGCGCGATTGGGAGAAATACCGCCGCCGCCGCCATTCGCGCCGTGGGAAATATAACTTTGTCCCGCCACCTTGATCACTCCCGTTACCGGAAAGATGGCATCGTCTCCGCCGTTGAGCATTCCGCCATTTAAAATCAGCCCTGGATTTCCCGAGACGCCGGGAAAATTTAAAGTCGCCCCCGGTTGCTTGGCCCGCAACTCTGAATTTGTATTAAGCGTGAGCGAATCGCCGGGAAAAGTCTGCACGCCCGAATTGGCCGGATTGCGGATGCGCGTGTTTGACGTGCCGTTGCCGATGGACACACCGTTTGAAATCGCCGTGTAAGTATTTCCGGAAACCGGCGAAACCGCCGTTCCTGTCCCGTTGGTTTTCCAAATGGCGGCAGTCCAATCCGTGCCCGCTGCTTCAACGCTGGTGGTGGTTAAACTGGCTCCGGCAACGGCATCCGCAGAAAACCAAACGAGGCCGAGCAGCAATACGAGAGAGCTAAAATAATACTTCATCTTTCTGTCATTCCAGCCGGCGAAAATACTAAAGAAAAAGGGGCGTGCGACCCACAGTCACACGCCCCTCTGATAATCCTTACGGTCTGACGCGATAGTAGTGCTGAGGATCGTTGGGCACGACCATCAACGGAGACATGGCACCGGGAACGTCCGTCCACACGGTACCTGACCCGATGAAATTGGTGGTTTCCTGCAACGTGCCTTGCGACCAATTCAACGTCAGGCTTCCCGCAGAAGTCGTGAATCCAATCGGCATCGGCGTGCCGCCGGATCCGCCTTGCGATCCCACCACCGTAATGCTGCCCGAACCCGCATTAACCGCCGAACCCAACTGCAACGGCCAGGCAGCGGGGAAGTTCGTGGGATAAGCGGTGTTCAGTTGGGCAAACGTGTAAGTTCCGGACGCCACGCTCACGCCATTAACTGTCAGCGTATTGAAGGTGTCATTTTGATGCAGGAATACCTGCCCGTTGACCACGAGGTCCGCGCTGGGACTATGAATATCATAAGTCGTCTCCAGCGCGGCGGTGTTGGCCAGGGTAATGGAGTTGGTGCCGAGCGAATTCGCCCCGCTGCCCAGCAACACACCTTGCAACACATTCCATTGACCCGAATAGGTGTTCGAGCTGCAGGTGACGTTAAGGTTTCCTTGGAACGTGGCGTCGAACGCCTGATACGTAATGGTTCCCGTTCCGGTCAGGAATGAATCAATTTGAATCGGGCGATCCACCCCTGCGGTCGAATCCGTATAAATTGCCGTGCTGGCCAGAATATCCATTTCACCACCGACAATGGCTGTGCCGTTATCCCCGTTATCAATCTGGCCGCCGTTCATGACCAGTTTCGGGAAGTTAATGTTGGCCACCGCCGGATGCTTGAAACGAAGTTCAGCCGTTGTTGCTCCCACTCCCGGTCCATTGACAAATACGCCATCACCGTCAATGGTCAGCAGACCACCGGGGAATGTGGATACCAGGTTTGTCGCGGGATTGCGCAGACGCGCTCCGGGCACAACTTCATACGTGCTGCCCGGGTTCGAGAACGCTGAGACCGAAGCCGGATTGCCGTCGCTCCAGTTCGTCGGAGTGTTCCAATCCGAACCTTGCGGCTGTTGAACCGGAGTGCCACCGAAGTCGAGCGTCAGGTTTGTCGCCGGGCCGGTCGGCAGAACGGTGACCACAACTATCGAACTCGTCACTGAACCAACTGAATTCGTCACAACTACATCGTAATTGCCGCCGTTGGTTGCCACCGTCGCGGCGACATTCAACCCCGGCGTCTGCGAACCGGAAATGTTGCTGTTGTCTGCCAGGAAATTTCCGTTCTGACGCCAGCGATAACCCAAAGGCAAATTGCCTTGGGCTGCCGCGCTGATTTGAAACGGCTGGCCGGGATAAACCTGGATGGATGCTGGCGTGGGTTGTTGCGATATTTGCGGAGCCGGCTGCACCAGCACCGTAATACTGCCGGAACCATTAGTGATGGTAGTCGCGCCATAATGCCCAATCCACGTCGCCGGGAAATTCGTCGGATACGTCGTGTTGAGTTGCGCAAACGAATAAGTGCCGACTGCCAGTGGAGCGCCATTTATAAAGAGGCTTTTGAAGGTGTCGTTTTGATGCAGATACATCTGGCCGCTGAGGAACAGGTTCCCGGTGCTATTGCTGACGTCATACAATGTTTCAAATGCTCCGTTGGTGCTGATATTAATATCGTTCGTTCCCAGCGAATTTGTGCCCGACCCCAGCAACATGCCGATCACGATATTCCATTTGCCCGAATAGGCATTGGTCGCGCAGGCGATGTCCAGGTCATTGGTATAATTCGATTGAAAGGCCGTCTGATTGTAGCCGTGGTATTCGATGCTGGTGCCGCCATTGCCGGTCAGGTAGGAATCAATCTCATAACCGCGATCGCTGGGATCGTCGTTATAGATCGGCGCGTTGGTGTTGGCGCTAATGTCTATCTCTCCCTGAACTTGCGCGGCCCCGGGATTTCCCGTGTCAAGCTGGCCGCCGTTCATGATCAATTTGGGAATGATCACCGTGCCGGGAATCGGCTGCTTGAAACGGAATTCCGCTTGTGCCGTGCCCGCGCCAGGATTGTTGATCCAAATACCATTGCCATCCACTTTCAGCGAAACACCCGGGAAAGTCGCCGTGCGCGGATTTGCCGGGCTGCGCAACCGTGAACCTGCTAAAAGCTCGTAAGTGCTCCCCGGCTCGCTGGCGGAAGACAGTGATGCCGGATTGCCATCGCTCCACTGGCCGGTAGTGTCCCAGTCCGCGCCCGAAGCTTCCTGCACGGTCATGGTGATATTGACCGCCGGACTGGTCGCCTGCACTCCCAAGTTCGCCGCACTGCTCGTCGCGGCGTTGACTGAATTCGAGACGATGACTTGGTAATTATTAGCGTCACCCATGCCGATGTTTTGGATTGTCAAAGTCGCCGTGCCCGCGCCGGAGAAGCGCCCACCATTGCTGATATTATTATAGATGCCATTACCAGCCGTATCGCTCTGCCATTGATAAGTCAACGGATCGGAACCACCCGCCGTCACCGAGAATATTGCAGTCTGTCCCACATACATATTCGTTGAGACCGGCTGCGTAGCGATGATCGGCGCATAGCTCGTCACGCCGGATCCAGCATAAAAAATTCCAGTCAACTGGCTCTTGGTAAGGGCGCCGTTGAAGACCGCCACATCATCCATCTTGCCACTGAAGGCCCGCGCTCCCGTTGAACTGTTGCTGTCATCACCGATCAGGAGCGGATTATTGAAATTCTGATTCACATGAGCGTAAGTGTGTGTCGCCGACACCAATCCATTGGCATTCATCATGTGAAGCGTCGCGTTCGTCGGCGTCACTACCAATGCCACGAACGACCATTGTCCAGAAGGAACTTCAATGCCCGAATTCCAACTGTAAGTCTCATACTCGTTGTCCCACGTATATCCCAGCGTTGCGCTGTTATTAGCATCCAGGTTGGCGGCATAATTCAACCCCGCCACCGTGTTTCCACCCCGGCATAAAACCAATCCCTCAATCGGGTCCTGCGGACCATTTGGATTCAACCACGCGGTGATGGTGAGAACATTTGTATTCAAATTCCAACCATTGGGAACACTCACATGCGAGTTCGCAGTTGCCAGATCAAACTGCGCCGCGAAATCATTCGTCGTAAAACCCGGAAATCCATCCGCCGCAGTCGCCCCGGTGATGCCGCCAAAACCATTTTGCGAATTCACGCCATAAACGCCGGATTTGCCGCCCACGATGTCAAAAGCCAGCGCGTTCCCGGTGCTGGGATCGTTGGTCTCATTGAATTCATAAAAATCAACTGGGCCGGCCGCGAGCACCGCCGATTCCACCGCCTCGCCACGTGGCATTACCACGGTGAGATTAGCCACACTGCTCGTGACCGAACCTCCCGCCGAGGTGATGATGAGTTGGTAATTGCCATTATCGGTCGTTGAGATATTGCTGACCGTCAGAGTATTCGTCGCGGAACCGGAGATGTTCCCGACGTCACTAAGCGCTCCACTATTCTTGAGCCATTGAAACGTAAATGGCGGATGCCCCGTGATCACCGCGGAAAAGGTTGCGGTATTGCCGGGTAAAAGCTCCTCGGAAACCGGCTGCGTGGCGATGGTGGGAGCCAATGCCGGAGGCGGCCCGTAAGGCTGCACCGTGATACTGCCCGAACCGCCGGTCTCAAAATTTCCCGGGAAGTTGGCGGCCAGCTCGCTGTAAAAATGGGTTCCCGCAGTCAGCGGAGTTGACTCGATATTGACCGCGCTGAAAATAACATTCTGGTGCAGCCGCATGATGCCGCCGTTGACCAGCGTCAGCACGCCCGCGCTGTTAAGATCGTAATTCGGTTCAAAACGCGTGGGGCCGTTCGGGGAAGCGGCGCTCGGCATATCAGTCAGGTAACCCGTATAGTTCGGATCCACCGTGATGCTATTGGTTCCAAGTGAATTAGAGCCTGACCCCTGCAACCAGCCGCACTGCAAAATCCATTGGCCGGAATAAGTGTTCGAATTCCCGGAAATCTGCTGCACGAAAGTGGTGCTGCAGTTGATGATCACCATATTTCCAGTGCCGGAAAGTACGCCGCTGATGTTAAAACTGCGATTGGGCGAAATGCCGCCGCCACCGCCGTTGGCGCCGTCGGAAATATACGACTGCGCCGCGACTTGAATCCTGCCCGCAAATGTTTCCGTGCCGTCGTCACCGCCGTTTATCATGCCGCCATTCAGAATAAGCCCAGGCACGCCGTTAGTCCCCACTCCTGGGAAATTCAATGTATTCGCCAGCGCCGAATTACCGCTGGCCGATTGCTTGGTGCGCAATTCTGTGTTCGTATTCAGCGTCAGCAAATCGCCCGGAAAAGTTGTCACCTGCCCGCTCACCGCTGGACAACGAATGCGGGTGTTGTTCAAACCATTGCCGATCGAGATGCCGTTCGAAACCGTAGTATAAGTATTGCCCGCCACCGGCGCCACAGCCGTGCCCGTACCGACGCCGCTGCCGTTATTCGTCTTCCAAATCGCCGCCGTCCAATTTGCGCCGCTCGCCTGGACGGAGGTGGTAAGCAGGTTGGTGCCAGCCTCACTGCGATGGTTAAAGCAAAAGAGTGCGGAGCCGAGTAGTAATGATAGAGTCAGGAAACGATGGCGCATAATCAATTGGTTGTTTATTTTAGCTGTTCTAGTGATTTCAATCTAACGTCCGGCGATTCCCTTATGATCCTCAAAAAACCATTCTTCCCCGCACACAACTGCAAAATAACGCCCCCGCCGCTTCACTCCAAGCCAACCCGGTCATTTTAAATCCAACGGTGGACCGCGAGCGTAATTGAAGAATTAGGTTTGTTTCAGTTTGTCTCTTTCCCGTTACAAAATAGCCCGTTAAAAGCCAAATGCAGCCTGGGAGAAGGATTGGTTAATTTTTGGTGATCCGTTACAGATTAAAAATTCGACTATGATATTGCAAGCTTTTTTTACAAAAATTTCACTTGATCGTAACACGAGATAGTCATTGTCTCTAAGATGACTCTATAAGTCATTACTTGGATAATCCCACTGCTTTTACTTCTTGTGTCGCTCCGTCAATTACCCACTTAGTGCCTTCCGGCGGCGGCGGCACACCATCAAGGCGTCTGCTTGCGAATTCAGCAAAAGTCTGCGGCAACCTGCCCGTCTGCTGAACAAATAGTCTAAGCTGGCGCGTCATGAATGCATTTACTTCACCGGCAGCATTTTCGCGCAAGTTATTCTCCGAACGCGCTAACACGCTGGCCGAAGGCATGGGTGGCGGTGGCAGACCCGCCTGTCCCGGTGAATCAGCTGACGGAGCGGCCGCTGCCACCGCATCCGCTGGCGGCGGAGTTTGTTCAACCGAAACAGGAGACTTGTGACAACCAATCGCCATCAGCGCGACCAAAGTACAACCGTGGCTAAAACTGAATTTTGACATGCTTGCTAGAATGCCTAACTAAGTTGCACTGCCATACCGTTCTACTTCGCGCTTTTAGGCGCAATTAATAGACCAAAGGCTGGACATTATTTGTAACAGTAGCAAAAGACGGAAGCACTGAAGTTACATGCCCATCCGCAAATCCCACATCTGCCTTTTTATTGTGCCGGCTGGTAAGCACATCCCCCGGCACCGAAAAACGGCCATCATCCACAATCGGCGCGGTCGGATCAGTACACTCAGGCCCGCTTAAAACCGATTGCTCCTCAGCAAACATGATTTTCCCTGCCGGATTGAGAATATCACCCGATCTAAAAGCGTGAAAAGTTCCATCATCATTCGAGGTCATCCCCTCACTAGCGTTATTAGCCCCAGGCGTAACGCTGGTAACTGTATAACTATAATAGTAAATCCCCTGCGTATCGCCATTGATCGCATTGGATCTGAGACGGTCAGCATCATTTTTATCCGCCGGGCAGCGAAACATATTCGTATTGAAGCCGCCTATGTTAACCATGATTGGGCTTTTCTGCGGTGGGTAGGCCGGCATGGTCACGCGCCAATAAATCCAGTCGTCTGGATGAAATCCAAAGGTATTTCGCGAGGCACAACCGGGGAAAATATTGGCATTGATATCCAGATACATCATCATGCCCAACTCAAGCTGCTTCTCGTTGTTGATGCAGGTGATCTGATACGCCTTCGCCTTCGCCTTGGCCAGCGCCGGCAATAACAATCCCGCCAATATGGCGATGATCGCGATGACCACCAGCAATTCGATTAAGGTAAAAGCGTTGGCTTTTTTTTGCGGATTTGCCGAAATAATGTGCTTCTTCGGTTTGGCCTCAAGCTCAAATATAAACATAGGGAAATGTTGTTGTTAGTTATAAGTATTTCCAGGCTAAAGGCAAGTCTTTTATTTAACATTTATAAAATATAACGGCACGTGAACTGTTTGAATCAATGCTGCAACCATCAAAACCGGAATATGTTAGATAGCCGGTCATCAATATTTGATTTCAGGTCATCAGGTTGGAACTATGCCTTTGCGCCCTGAATTCAATGGTTTCGAGCTAGCTTCATAGAGTTCGTAAAGTAGGTATACGTACTATATTTACATTCCTGGAATTAGATATAGTTCGTTAAAATTGAATACCCCATTCTAGCAACCTAGTCGCTGCGTCGGGTGGGCGGGGAAATTTATGATTATCACAGTGCGCGGAAATGAAGTCTGTTACTGGCGGCGAGCCCGCCTAAATCTCTCAAGCTAAAGCGGTTTATGGCAAACGAGGAGCAATGAAAATATTGCCATCAGCCTCACAAAAAATGAATTGGCCACCAGATTCGTCCGGCCTGGCCAAGACCGGGCATTGATAGAAATGAGATGCGAACAGGAGCAATGACTTAAATTTCCCGCGCGGCCTTGGCGGAAATGCCCTAATTCAAAAGAGTGGGGCGTTCGCGAAATGTCTTCAACACCAATTCGCCGAAAATCGTGTTTGCCCAGGCAAACCATGAACGCGTGAACTTGTTCGGATTGTCCTTGTTGAACGCTTCGTGCATGAAGCCAGTGCCGACGTGCGTGTGTTGCAGCGTATCCAGACATTGGCGGATTTCCTTGTCCTGCGTCGCGGTCAATCCCTGCACGATCACCCCGAGCGGCCAAATCATGTCCACCCCGACATGCGGGCCGCCGAGTCCGCTGGCCGCTTTGCCGATGCAATAGTAAGGATTTTTATCAGACAACAGCATTTCGCGCGTCCTTTGATAAATTTTATCGTCGGTCTTCACCGCGCCCAGATATGGCAGGGAAATCAGGCTCGGAATATTGCCATCGTCGGTGCAATAATAATTCCCAAAACCATCCACCTCGTAAGCAAACATGCGGCCCGCCTTGGGGTGATTGACGATAGCATATTCGTGCAAAGCCTTTTCCACTTCATCAGCCAATGCGCGGCATTCTCCAGCCAAAGCATCATCATGAGTGATGGCCCTCACCATCTCCGCCGCCTGCCGTAAGCTGACCACGGCAAAAAAATTCGACGGCACCAAAAATGGAAAAATTGTCGCGTCGTCGCTGGGGCGGAATATCGAGCAGATCAGGCCGACGGCTTTGGTGGGATTGCCATAACCACGTCCCGGCACGGTGTCGGTCTGCGTCTCCGTGCGCCGCATGAAATGATACGGTCCCCTGCCCGTTTTGCGTTGCTGCTCGCGGAAAGTTTGCAGCGTCAGCGCAATCGCTTTTTGCCATTGCATGTCGAACGGCGCCGTGTCGCCCGTCTCTTTCCAATATCTATATGCCAGCCGGATCGGATAGCACAGCGAATCAATCTCCCACTTGCGCTCATGCACGCCGGGCTTCATGTCAGTGGAATCGCTTTTCCATTCACTAACTTTGGAGGCGTCCTTGTAAAACGCATTCGCGTACGGATCAAGCAGGACGCAGCGGGTCTGTCGATTGATGACGCCCGCGATTAATTGCTGCAACTTCGAGTCGTCTTTCATCAGCGGCAGATAGGGCCACACCTGCGCCGAACTATCCCGCAGCCACATCGCATCAATGTCACCCGTGATGACATAAGTATCCGGGCGTCCGTCAACCATGCTGAAATCCACCGTCGTATCCAGTGTGTTTGGAAAACAGTTGCCGAACATCCACGCAAGTTCCTGGTTGCCGATGCCCGCTTGCACCTGCTCAATCGTCCGCTCCACGGCTGCGCTGGTGAATTTCCGTTTGCCCACCGGCGTGCGCACGACGGGAAATGAAGAATCAGCCGCCCATAGCTTCGACGAGATTGCCATAGCGGACATGAACAGGGCATTGGCGCGAATAAAATTTCGACGGTTCATAATTTGAATTTCTTAACGTGCGATGCACCAATCCAATCCACCCATGAGGTCAACTTTTGGTATGAGTGCGTCCGGCCTTGTAACCGTAAACGCCGTAAAACGTGATGTAGGCAAAGGCGATCATCGGCACCACAAACGAGATCTGGATCCCGTAATGGTCCGCAATCGCT
>DATAUW010000028.1 GCA_036268055.1 Verrucomicrobiia bacterium
AGCGATTGCGGACCATTACGGGATCCAGATCTCGTTTGTGGTGCCGATGATCGCCTTTGCCTACATCACGTTTTACGGCGTTTACGGTTACAAGGCCGGACGCACTCATACCAAAAGTTGACCTCATGGGTGGATTGGATTATTCGCGGGATGAGCGGGTGGTGATGACGCTGGATGCGGGCGGAACGAACTTTCGTTTCTCCGCCATTCGCGGTGGAAAACCTGTCACAAAAACTCTCGGCTTCTCGTCGCACGGCGACAACCTCGATCGCTGTCTCGCCACGCTTCGCGAAGGTTTCGACGGCATCCGATCTCTTTGTCCCACGCCGCCGGTTGCGATCAGTTTTGCGTTTCCCGGACCGGCGGATTATCCCGCGGGCATCATCGGCGATTTGGGAAATCTTCCGGCGTTTCGCGGCGGGGTCGCGCTCGGGCCAATGATCGCCAAACAATTCGGCATTCCGGTTTTTCTCAATAACGACGCTGATTTATTTGCGTATGGTGAAGCGATTGGCGGGTTTCTGCCTTACGTGAATTCGTTGCTCGAAAAATCCGGCCAGCGCAAACGCTGTCGCAATCTCATCGGCATCACGCTCGGCACGGGCCTCGGCGGCGGCGTGGTCCGCAACGGTGAACTTTTCCTGGGTGATAATTCCATCGCCGCCGAAGTGTGGCTGATGCGCAACAAACTTCATCCCGGGATGAACGCCGAACAAAACGCAAGCATCCGCGGCATCCGGCGCGTGTTCGCGGAAAAATCGGGCATGCGATTCGCCGATGCTCCCGAACCCAAACAGATTTTTGAAATCGGCACGGGCAGTGTTCCGGGAAATCGCGAGGCCGCGACTGAAGCGTTCCGCCAACTTGGCGAAGTGCTTGGGGATGTGCTCGGCCAGGCGCTGACGATTCTCGATGGGCTCGTGGTCATCGGCGGCGGACTGTCCGGTTCGTGGCCGTTGTTCATGCCGGCGGTGATGAAGGAACTCAACGGCACGTACACCGATTTTGAAGGCAAAACTTTTTCGCGCCTTGCGTCCAAGCCATTCAATCTCGAAGAGCCCACCGATCTGGAAAAATTCCTGCGCGGCGAGGCCCGCGAAGTCGTCGTGCCCGGCAGCAGCGAACGCATTTCCTACGACCCGCTTCAACGCGTGGGCATCGGCATCTCGCGCCTGGGCACGAGCGAAGCCGTCGCGGTTGGCGCTTATGCTTTTGCTCTTAGTAAATTAAACGAATCCGCCCGCTGACCTTTTGCATTGTCTAATTTAATTATGAAAAAAATTGTTTCGTCATTCATCGTTATCGCCGCCACGGCTCTCGGCCTCAATCAAGCGCTTGCGCAAGTCGAGTGGGTGGATCCCACCATCGGCGGCCAGGGATTTTTGCTCGAGCCGACGCGCCCGACCGTTTCTCTGCCCAACAGTATGGTGCGAGTTTATCCGGTGCGCAAAGACCAGCTCGACGATCAGATTCACTCCTTCCCGCTGACGATTATTTCGCATCGCCTCGGCGAACTTTTCTGGCTCATGCCCGGCACCGGCGCGCCGGATCAATGGAATCATCCGCTAGCCTGGGACCAGGAAACCACCACGCCGTATTATTATTCCACGCGCTTTGATGAATCGCTGATCCGCACTGAATTCACGCCCACGGCGCGTTGTGGATATTTTCGTTTCACCTTTCCTTCGGGCAAACCGATCGTGCTGCTCGCCAATCGCACAGATGGCGAAATGTCGGCGACCAACAACAACGCCATCTGCGGCGTCGAAAAATTCAACGACATGGCCGCGTATGTTTATGGCGAATTCAATGCGCCGGTGGAAATCACTTCCGGCAATGGCAATCGTCACCTGACGATCACCGCGAAAGATTCGCGGAACGGCCTTGAGTTTCGTTACGGCATTTCCTTCATCAGCATCGAGCAGGCGCACAAAAATCTGGAGCATGAAATTGCCGATTGGAATTTCGACAAGATCAAGAGTGCGGCGAAGGATCGCTGGAACGAAACGCTGGGTAAAATTGAAGTTGAAGGTGGAACGGCCGATCAGAAGCGCGTCTTCTACACCGCGCTTTACCGCTGCTCGGAACGCATGATTAACATCACCGAGGACGGCCAGTATTACAGCGCTTTCGATCATCAGGTGCATAAGGATGCGCGCCCGTTTTATGTGGATAATTGGTTGTGGGACATGTATCGCGCCGAAGAGCCGCTCGAAACTTTGCTCAATCCGGAAATGGAAGCCGACAAGGTGCAGTCTTACGTGCGCATGTATGAACAACTCGGTTGGCTCCCCTGCTTTGCCGTGCTCTGGGGCAATCACGCCTGCATGACGGGCAACCACGCCGCGCCGTGGATCGCCGATGTGTGGGCCAAGGGCATCACCAATTTTGATCTCGCCACCGCTTACGCCGGCTTGCGAAAAAATTCACTCGATGGCACGTGGCTTCCGTGGCGCAAAGGCCCGAAATCTTCGCTCGATGATTTTCTCAACACGCACGGCTACATGCCCGCGCTGGATCCCGGACAGACGGAAACGGTCTCGCTGGTTCATCCATTTGAGCGGCGGCAGGCAGTGTCGGTCACACTCGCGCAAAGTTATGATGATTGGTGCACGGCGCAAATTGCCCGCGACCTGGGTAATTCCGCCGATTACGATCTTTTCCTCAAACGCGCCGGCGATTATCAAAATGTTTTTCGCCAGGACAAAGGCCATGTCTGGCCCAAGGATGCCGACGGCAAATGGCTCGACAATTATGAGCCCGGATTTTCGGGCGGCATCGGCGGACGCGATTACACGACCGAGAACAACGGCTACACTTACGACTGGGATGTGCAGCACGATCTCCAGGGCTTGTTTCAACTGATGGGTGGCCGTCAAAAAGCCGAGGCGAAGCTCGACCAGCTTTGGCGCGAATCCATCGGCCGCAGCAAATATGAATTCTGGGCGAAGTTTCCCGATTCGTCCGGAATGGTTGGCGAATTTTCGATGGGCAACGAACCCAGCCTTCACATTCCCTACATCTATAATTACCTCGGCGCGCCGTGGAAAACGCAGAAGCGCACGCGCATGTTGATTGACACGTGGTTCACCGATACCTCGCTCGGCATGCCGGGCGATGAAGACGGCGGCGGCATGTCGGCATTCGTGGTGTTCACAATGATGGGTTTTTACCCGGTGACTCCAGGCGTGCCGATATATGATCTCGGCAGTCCGATGTTTGATCGCATCACGATCCATCTCGATCACGGCAAGACTTTCCGCATCGTCGCCCATGACAATTCGCGCGACAACAAATACATTCAAAGCGTCAAGGTCAACGGCAAGCCGCAGCAGAAGGTCTGGTTCAAGCATGCCGACATCGCGAAGGGCGGCACGATTGACTTGAAGATGGGCGACACGCCGAATCGGGAACTCGGCGCTGACCCAAAAGACTTTCCTCCGTCAACGATGGATCTGAATGTGAACGCGCTTTAACTGCGCGGGACCTGGGGCAATTTATCCAGTTTCTTGTCGGGTTCTTTGCCCTCGTCTTCCCATTGGCGAATCAAGGGAGCGCGGCGGTTGACATCGTTGAGAAGTTTGTCCGCCATTTCAGGCGAGCGGACAACTCGCGTGCGCAGGAATACCATCAACTCCACCTTGTCGGTGGATTTGTCTTTCTTTTTGAACATCCATTTAAGGCCGGGGATGTCGCCGAGAAACGGCGTCTTGCGATCAATGTCGGAAATCTGCCGCTGGATAATTCCGCCGAGCACCAGCGTCTGTCCATCTTTCGCGGTCAAGTCCGTGCGGAAATTTCGTGTGTCGAAAACGGCTCCGCCCAGGACGGTTTGACCAGCCACCACCGTGGAAGATTCCGCGTGTATCTTTAACTGCACATCGCCGGAATTATTGATGTGCGGCGTCACTTCCAAGACGACACCGACATCTTTATAGGTGATGGCGGTGTTCTGCGAACCGACCGAAGAGATTTGGGTGTTTTGCGGAATCGGCACTTGCTGGCCGACAAAGAGCTTGCCCATTTCGTTGTCGTTGATGGTGATTTGCGGTTCGCCGAGGACGGTTGTGTCCGTATTGCGTTTCAAAAATTGGATCAACAAATCCATGCCGGCGGTTCCGGTGATAACGCCAGAACGGAGTTGCGCCACTTCCTGCACGATGCCTGAGGCGGGGGGCTGATTCACGGTGGTCGTGCCGCCGAAGCCTTTTTGGTACGTCCCGCCGACGTGTCCCATGAAAGAATTATCCAAGTCATCCGCCGTGAAAACTTGCGTGCCATCCGGCGACCAGCGCACGCCCAACTTGTCCACATAATCTGACGATACTTCGAGGATGCGCGCTTCGATGGAAACCTGGTCTGAGGGGGCATCCAGTTCGTCTATCAACTTCAGCACCTGCGGAAAGAAATGCACGTTCGCCGAAACCATCACGGCGTTTCCGCGCTGATCTGAAACTGCGCGCACGCGGCCTACGAGGTCGCTCACCGGCGGCGCGGCGGCGCGGCCATCCGAGTTGCGTGTTGAATCGGGCTGTCCGCCGATCCACGGATAATAACCTTCCTCTTTCGTTTCCTGCTCGAGATCGAAACCAGCCGTGGAAGATGTACTTTGCTGCTGGTTCTGCTGCTGCGCCTGGTTTTGGTTATTTTGATTTTGCGGATTTACCGGGCGCAACGCCGGTGAACCATTCTTGGCGAACAAAATATTCAAGCTATTTGCGACCGTCGAAGCCTTCGCGTATTTCAACGTGATCCGCATCGTGCTTTCGCCCGCTTCGGACGGACGATCCAACTGATTGATGACTTCCTCCACCACCCCGAGATTTTCTTTTGAGTTCGAGGTGATGATCAAGGTATTCGAATAGGGGTCGCTGGTGATGCGCACCTTGCCATACAGACGGCCCACGTCCCGGTCGGCCACGGGAGCCGAAGGTTCGTCGCTGAAGTAATCGAAATAACTCCGCTGCTGGGTCTTCTTCAAAAACAATTCGTTGAGCACGTCCTCAAGGTCCACGGCGCTGACGTATTTCAACGGATAAATTTTTGGCGCGAGGCTGTCGTCGGAAACTGGCGCGTCCAGTTCCTCGATAATTTTTTTGATGCTGGGCAACTGCGAGGGCGCCGCCTGCACGATGACAGCGTTGCGGCGCCGATCGGATACGACGTTGAATTTTTTCTGCCCGGAATCTGATGGCTGATTGAAATAATAGGCGAAGCGCGAGCCGCCACCGCTCTGGCTTTGGCTCAAGTCCTGCAACTGCTTGGCCACGTCGCCGGCGTCCGCATTCTTCAAAAGAAATGTGGTCATGGCTTTTTCCTGCGCGTCGTCGGTGTCCAATGACGACACCAGCCGGAACACGGCGTCGTAATTTGCCGCGCTCGACAGCACGATCAACGCATTGGCGCGATCATCCGCCGTGACGTCCACCGCTTTGCCGCTCGATTTTTGATACAGCGGCTCGATCTCCTTTGCCAGCGCAGCCGCACTTACGTTTTTCAGAGTGATCACCCGCACGGACATGTCTTCTGGCGTGTCGGTGTCGAGCGCGGAAATTAATTCGTCCGCGATGCGGATGTTGTCCGCGTAATCGGTCAGGATGATTTGATTGTTGCGCTCGTTCAAATCAATCGTGCCTTTGTCCGTCAACGCGCCGCGCAGGCGATCGCGCAATTCCGCAGCTTGAATATGTTTCAGCGAAAAAACTTTCACCACGCGAACGCGACCCTCCGGCAGACCGTTGGTGGAGGCTGAAACCACTTCGGGACCAATGCGCGGTTCCTGTCCTTCGGGCACGATGAGAATGGATTGGGCGGATTCCACGGCGGTAAACCCCTCCAGCGCGAGCGCGCGATACACGAGCACAATCGCTTCGCGCGTCGAAACTTTTTTCGAGCTGGTGATGGTCACCTGGCATTGCACGCGCGGGCTTTTGATGACGGTCTTGCCCGTGGTCTGCGCCAGCCATTGCACGATCATGTCCACATTTGCGCCTTGAAAACTGAGTTGGATTTCGCCGGGTCCGTTGGTTGTTTTGGTCCCATCCGAATTGGTCGTGATGGTGGTCGGCACGGGCATCGGCTCGGACGGCAGCCACGGCCCAGTTTCCTTGGAATCCGATTTCGATGACGAATTATCGCCCCCCATGGACATATCTGGCATGCCGGGAAACCGCGGCCCGGAAATTCTTTGCGCGCGCGCCGCATGTCCCCACATCAGCGCGAAGCAACAGCCAAGCATCGCCGCGACGGCGTAAAGTTTCGGTCTCCCTGTGTTTCGTGTTTTCATTCTGGTTTTTTCCCTTTCTCCGGCAACAAACTCGTCCCACCGTATCCGTCAAAAATCATCAACTCTTTTTTCTCACCGTCCTGTTCCACCAGCACGCGATTAATGCCGATGTGCACCAACTTCAGGTCACCGAGCGAGTCGCCTTCCTTGACCATGCCGGTCTGCCCGCTGGCCGAGCGTAAAAACGCAACGTCTCCCGCAATGCCAAGCAATCCCATCGGCAGCGGCCGCATCGCCGGGGCCAAAATTTCGCTATCAAAAATGCGATCGGCGCGCGCCTTGATGTCCGCCGGCAGTTCCGGCATCGGCGCGCCCATGCCCATGCCGCCCATCATCATCATGCCCGGAGGCATGCCGCCGCCCCGTCTTCCCTTTGGTTTCGCTGCCGCGGCATTCGTGGGCATATTGGAATTCACCGCGATCTCGTTCGTTCCTTGGATCACGCGATGATGCTTATTTGTTCCCGCCATCAGATTCGTGTTTGAAATATTTGTGCTGTTGGTGGCGGCCATCGGCTCATTCGTTGAACCAGTCATTGGCACGGGAACAGTATTTGTGGGCACAGCCATTGTTGGCGCGGCTGCCTCGACGAGAGCATTTGTGGGCGCGACTGTGTTTGTATTGGCAACTACGTTGGTCGGGCTGCCATTTGTTTGCGTCGCATGCATCGCTACATTCGTGACGGCTGGGGCATTCGTTGGCGGCTTCATTTCCTTCGCCACGATGACATTCGCCGGGGCGGCGTTCGTTTCAAGCGTCGGCAACTGCGGAATGGCGACGCGCCCGAGGATGTTCACACGCGGTACGATGTGCACCAGTTGATAGGCCAGCAACGCCGCAAGCACGAGGCACGCGAGCCGCAAAATTTTTGGTGTTTGCTCACGCATGCGGACCTCCTGCCTTTTGCACTTGGTCAAAATCCAAAATGGTGATCGTCAGTTTCAACTTCACCTGGCCGGGCCGCATCGGGTCGGAGGAAAATTGCGTCGAATCAATCACCAGCGGATAGCCCAAACCCTCCAGCCGATAAATCAAACCCACTGCGCCTTTCACAGGGCCAGAGCCTTCGAGTTCAATGGATGCCAATTCTTTTCCCGAGTTATGCGCCGGGCTTTCGCGCACGGGGCCGACTTGGAAGCCGCTGCCCTGTGCCGCTTTTTGGATCGCCGAACTCGCCTCGGCCACGACGGAGGATTTTTTCAGCGACACCGGGTCCATGTGAAATTGTTCCATCAGCTTTTTCACGACCGCGATCCGGTCGTCGTAACGCCGCACTTCGTCCTTGAGGCTTTGCGCGTCCGCCACCAACTGCATATACTCCGCGTGCTTGCGCGCCGTGAATTTCCACACCTGCACGCCCGCGAACAACACGAGATAGATCGCGATGCCGATTCCGGCGATTCTTACTGTGCGTTTTTCTTTTGGTGTCATGATCGCAAATCAGGGAAACATCATTCCTCCGGGAAATCCTCCGCCTCCACTAGTGTCTTTGCTCGCTTTTGCCGCCTTGATTTCGTCGGCTGTCGGACCGATTGCCAGGCTCGCGCGTGCGTCCGCGGTTTTCCACAAAGCGGTCATGCGGAGGTTCACGCGCTGCCGATCCGGCGTTGGTGTCTGTTCTTCAACCGTCACGATGGAGAAAAATCCCGACGCGATCAGCTTCGACCGGAAGTCCGTCACTTGCGCTCCATTCTGCATCATTCCGCGCAGCGAAACTTCGCCGCGTTTGTCCATCGTCAGCGAGTCAAAGCGGGTTCCCGGCGGCGCGGATTTCGCCAGCACGAATAGCGCGTCCAAATAAGGCGGCTGACTTTGTTTCAGCGATTGCAAAAAATCCAGTTCGTGATCAATCGTGGCCAACCGCCCTCTTTGCGCCTGCAACGCCGCGAGCTTCCGCGACAAAAATGGTTTCAAAACCGCCGCCTCGATCACCGGCAATAACAAAAGTATTGCCAGCAAAATTGCCGCCACTTTCAGCAATGGCTTGACCTCGGGGCTCGTCACATTGAAGCGCCCGGACACGGTCTTCGCGCGGTTTTGCAATAACAACAAACCCGCCGCCTGATTTTCCTCCACACATTTTTTCAGGCCGGAAATCGCCGCCGACAAACCGGGCTCGACGTTCAGCGCCACCGCATTTCCTCCGATTCGCGAAACCACCCGCGCTAACTGGCCGGCATCCGCGCCGGTGACATAAATCTTTCCCTGCTTGATCGCCGCCGGTAATTCGCTTCCCACGGGCACCGATCGAATCGAGACGGCCACGCCTCGCTCAAACAAAATTAATTCGGCGCGCGCCCCGGACACGTCCAGCAGCGCATGGGTTCCCTGAGGTTGAGGGCATACAAAATTCCGCGCCAGCGCTGCCAAAGTGAATACCGCGTCCAGCCCGCAATCCGCGAGCAGTTCCCGGTATTCCTCCACGACTTCGCGTTTTACTGCGACGACTAGAACTTCCTGGCTCGCCGCCGAATTCACTGGCAGCATTTGATAACCCCACGCCAGTTCATCGGGCGAAAGCGGAAATTCCGCCTCAATCTGCAAACGCAAGACTTGTTCAAATTTGTCCTTCGTCGTCGCGGGCAAAGTCAATCGCCGCAGCGAGACACCATTCGCGGCGATGCCACAGTATGCCCGCGCGCGTCCCTGAAAACTTTTCCTCACCACGAATGCGCGCAATCCGCTTGCAATTCTTTCACGACATTCGGCGGTCAATTTTCCGTCCGCGCCGCGCTCCAAGGGCAACTCCGCGCGGCTCGTGTCCTGCGCCGCGCGCAAAACGTCCCGGCCGATCTCCAAATAAACCGCTGGCGAATTGAGAAATGCGAATTCCATTACAAGTCATCCTCTCGATAAGCCAAGGTCAGCACGTCGCTTTGGGTCGCGCGCACGACCATCTCTATTCGCTGCCGCGTGCCCGTGGATTTCACACGGCCTTCACTTAAAATTCGAAATGTCTCCGAACGCGTCGTCACCAGCGGAGCGATTTGCTTGAACGTCTGTTGATCCATCCCCGGCACCTTGAGCAGGCCCGCGAGATTTGCGAAGCCTCCCTGCGATTGCGCCGAGGAAATGATCGCCTGCGCGTGCTCGCGATCCATGTTCGGCAGGCAAAGGAGCGTGTCGAGAGTCGCGGTATTGACATTGATCAAGCCGGTCTGGTCCTGGTCGGAACTTGCGGTAACGTCGTCGGCAATATCTCCAAACAAAGTTTCGTCAACCACGCGGCCACCATTGGAGGTTGACGTGTCGCTGGATTGGCCGGTCGCGGCTGCGCCGTTGTTGCGGCCATTTTGATTTTGCGGGGGCGTGACATCGAGGAGATCGGCGATGCTTTGGTAACGATTTTGATTTCGATATTGCGTGATCGCGCGAGCGATGGCGGAGGTGATGCCGGTGATGCCGGTTAATTCCGATTCATCCGCCGTTTGGATGTTCACGCGGTCCTTGCCGAAGACCGTCACATTCGCATCCAGCGAATGCACGGTCAGCGCCGCCGCCCAACCGCCGTCCGCGCCGGGCGGCAAATTATCGGAGTCTTCGTCCGGCAGGAATCCATTCTGATGCGTGTCGTCGCCGAACAATAATTCCGACGTGACGCCGCGGACCATCAGCAATTCGCGGATGGTTTGAAACGGGCCGTTGCGCGGTTCGTAGGGCGGTTGAAGTCCAGCATAATAGTCCGCGTTCGCGCCGTTAGGGTTGGCATCGCCCTGCCCGCGCCACGCGAGGATGGCCGAGGCCACGTCGGGCGAGAGGCCGTTGAGCTTGGTGAGTTCTTCCGCGGTTGCGGTGTTCACGTTGAGGCGGCGCTCTTCATCGGCGACGCCGTAAATAATTCCGCCGCCCTCTTCATCTCCGCCGCGCCGGAAGACGCGAAACTCACCGCGTCCAAAGGCAATGTCGCGAAACTGGTCGGGGGCATTAAATAGTTCTCCGCGCGGATTTCGCCCGAGTTGCGTATGATTGTGCACCGATTGATGCAACAGCGCGCGCGCCTTCTCGATGCCCGCGAGCGCGAGGTAGTGCGCCTGGATTCTATCGCCAAAATTTTTCGTCACCTTCAAATCCATCGTCGCGGTGTGGAGCACACCGACCACGATCAATGCCAGCAGTACCACGCACCAGAGCAAACCGACCAGAATGGAGCCGCGCTGGCGCATATATTATTGTGGCTGCCCTCCGTTTTGCGAACTGTCCGTGGTGGCGTCCGATTGAGTGGCAGCGGAGCCCGAACTGGTGGTCGTGGTGTTTTTCAAATTCAATTCCACCACGGTTTGAAATGCGAGCGGCGGTTCGACTTCTCGTTCGCCGTCGTCGGTCATTTTTTTGGATTTGGGATTTGAATCCATCAACAACGTGATTCGCACGGCGGCGGGCAGGCCGGACAAGTTCGGCTGGTCGCGCTGCGTGGTTTCGCGCTTGCCGGATTTGATTTCGCCCCAGGTGTCGTACCAATCCTCACCGTCGAAGTATTCAAACTTGAGCCCGACGATGCCGTCGGCGATTTCCTCTTTGTTACCGCCGGATAAAGGGTCGCGCGCCATGGTGGGATTTCGGCGCCGCCAGATGCTGAACTGATGCGTCTTCGGATCTTCATTGACGTAAATACTTTCCTGGCAGAAATCGCTTTCGCGCGGGTGACGTGGCGTATAATTATGCGTTCCGAAATCCAGATTATCGGCCTGCACTTTGCCCAGCGTGCGGGGCATGCCGAGAAAATCCATGTCGCGGGACAACGAGCAGGCGCCGCGCAAATCGGCGGTGATCAAGGCCATCGCCACGCGCGCGTTTTGAATAATCTCTGTCCTTGGCTCAATCATTTTTTGACTCGAAAAACCGGCGCTCAAACACAAGTAGGCGCTCACCAAAATCAACGACATCAATGCCGCGCCGATCACGACTTCAATCAAGGTAAAACCTGTTTCACGTAGCTTCACGACGCTCCCTTTCGCGACTTTTTCGACTTTGAATCCTTGTGACGGTTTGTGTTCGAGGTGTTGTCATCGTCCGGCTCGAACAACATTGTCTTCAATTCGTAAATCTCGCGTCCCGTCTGCGCCTGCATCACCATCACGCTCACTTCATGCAATCCGGCGATGTCCGTTCCGGCAATCGTCTCCGTCCAGCGGTAAAGCGGCAGAGCCGTGCCGCAATCACCATTTTCATCGCCGTTGTCGAGTTCGTGCGTTGCGCGCAGTTCCTCGATCTTGCCCTGTGCAAACAGCGCCGCGACGGTTTGCAATTCCGATTCTTTGCTCGACGCGAGCGCGGTGGTGATGCCATGCACCAATCCCGTGAGCGCGATTCCCAAAATCAAAATCGCAACCATCACTTCGATCAGCGAAAACCCGGCGTCATTGCGCAAAACATTCATTCGTGTTTTGGCTCTCCAATCGTCACGCGCGAGGTGATCGCATTCAAACGGAGCGGCAGTTGAAATCCGCTACGGTCCTTGAGCAGCACCATCGCGCCGTCCGCCGTGCCATCGGAATAAAAGGTCAGCGTCGAATCCGGGCTGGGCATCGGCAATGAGGCTTCGCTTTCCGCGCCGGGCTCTGGCTGCGTTTCCGGCGTTTCATAAACCTGCACGGTAATTCGTTTGTCCAATTTTCCTTTGCTTCCGCTTACGTCCTCAAGCGGCGCAAAATCCTCGATCAAGCCTTGCCGCTGCTTTTTTTCCACTTCGTAGTCGCCAGTGCCCGGATCAATTTTAACGCGCAAGGTCTGGTTCAAACTGACCGCGCGACTCGATGCGAGTTCGACGACGTTGACCAACTCTCGCGCATTCGAGCGGAGCAATGTGTCTTCAAATGTCCCCTTCATTTCCGGAATGATCATGGCCGTCAAAATCGCGATCAACACCACCACAACCATGATTTCGATCAGCGTGAAGGCGCCGCTCGCATTCGTGCTCTCGAAACATGATGGTTTTGTCTGCATGATTACCAGTTGCCGATTTCGACTGCGTCGCTGCCCGTGCCGCCGGACGACGAAATATCAAAGCTCGACGGATGATGAGTGCCGGGCACGCGATATTGATAGGGATGTCCCCAGGGATCGTCGCGCTGCTGCTTGATGTACGGGCCGCGCCATTTTTTATCGGCGTCATCGGTGGGCGGGTCCACGAGCACTTTCAGGCCTTCTTCCGCGGTCGGGTAGCGATCCATGTGGACATAGAAACGCTCGACCGCCGATTCGAGTTCGGCGATGTGCGCCTTGGCCGCGCTGATCTTTGCGTCCTGCGTCGTGCCCATGAATTGCGGAATGATGGTCGCCGCGAGAATGCCGAGGATGACCACCACCACCATGATTTCAATCAGCGTGAAGGCGCCCGCGCGCCGACGCGCGCACGCGGCGCAGTCAATTTTGCTGATCGTTGTTTCTGATTTATTTTTCGTTTGCATCGTCAGGTTTGCTTTGAGGTTCAATGAATCGCCCGGCTCATCTTGAAAATCGGCAACAGGATCGCGATGACCATGAAGCCCACCAGCGAGCCGACGACGAGAATCAGCGCCGGGGCCAGCAGGGAAATGAGCGTCTTGGTTTTCGCGCGCATGTGGCGCTCCTCGATGTCCGCGACCTTGAGGAGCATTTCGTCGAGCCGCCCGCTTTGTTCGCCGACATCAATCATTTGCACGACCGTCTTGGGAAACATTCCGTACTTGCGCAACGGCGCGGCAAGGGAATCGCCACCGCGCGTTTCGTCGGCCACACGCGCCACCTGCGCGGCGAGGACGCGATTGCCGATCGTATTCTCCACGATTTTTAATGCGGGCAAGAGTGAGACGCCGCTTTTTTCCAGCGTGCCGAGCGTTCGGGCAAAACGTCCCAATGCCGCCGAGCGGAAAACGCCGCCCATGACGGGAATCTGCAATTTAATTTTGTCCCAATTTTCCGCGCCTTCATTCGTGCTCAGATACCAGCGGATGCCGAAGACCGAGCCCACAATTCCGATGAGTATCCACGGCCAGTAATGATGCAACCCACTGCTGACCTTGAGCAGAATGAGCGTCGGCAAGGGCAACACATCGAGCATTTCCTGAAGCATGCCGAAGAGTCGAGGCAGGACAACCGTCAACAAAATGGTCACGGTGAAAATGCCGAATAGCAGGACAAACAAGGGGTAGGCCACGGCTGCCTGAACTTCGCTGCGGATTTCGTCTTCGTGTTCGAGCAATTCGGCGAGATCGGACATCACCTTGGGCAACTCGCCGGCCTCTTCGCCGACGCGCACCATGCTAGCGTAAAGGCGGCTGAATAATTTTGGATGCTCATCAAGCGACGCAGAAAATGAAGAGCCTTTGCGCAGCGAATCCGCGATCTGCAAAACGACTTCGCGCAACGCCGGGTTTTCCTCCTGTTCGCCGAGGCTGTCGAGCGCCTGCGGAATGGGAATGGCGGAAGAGAGCAGCGCACTCATCTCGCGGGTGAACGCGGTGATTTCCTTGCGCTTGACGCCGCTGCCAAAACTGAAACCGGATGACCTAGCAGACTTGGCGACGGATGCCGTTGAAGATTCTCCGCCGCCACATAATTCCAGTTGCGAGGGAAATACGCCGCGCCGCCCGAGCAGTTGCAGCGCGGACTTGCGGTCTTCCGCCTCAACGATGCCACTCGTCGGCGTGCCGCCCGCTTCGATGGCCTGATAGCGAAACGAATTCATTCGAGCATGTCCCCGGAGGAGACGCGTAAAATTTCCTCGAGCGTCGTGACGCCCTGGGCGGCCTTGCGCAAGGCGTCTTCGTGCATCGTCATCATTTTGCCTTGCGCAGTGGCTTTGAGTTCCACGTTGGAACGCTTTTGCAAAATCAGTTCGCGCAATTCGTTGGTGAGCGAAAGCAATTCAAAAATGCCCACGCGTCCGCGATAGCCGGTGCCGCGGCATTCCTCACAGCCACCGCCGCGATAAAATGTGCCTTCGATTTTTCCGCCACTGATGGTATCGATCTGCTCGCGCAAGGACGACGATACTTCGCTCGGTGCGCGGCAATTCTGGCAGATGCGCCGCAGCAATCTTTGGGCAAGCACGCCTTCGAGCGCGGAGGCGATGAGAAACGCCTCGACGCCCATGTCTATCAAACGCGTGACGGCGCCGGTGGAATCGTTGGTGTGAAGCGTGCTGAAAACCTGGTGGCCGGTGAGCGCGGCGCGAATCGCGATCTCGGCGGTTTCGGAGTCGCGGATTTCGCCGACCATCACGACGTCGGGATCCTGGCGCAAGATCGCGCGCAGGCCGGTGGCGAAGGTAAAGTCGCGGCTGGGGCGCACGGGGATTTGCGCGACGCCAGGCAATTCATATTCGACCGGGTCTTCGATGGTGAGAATTTTTAATTCCGGCGTGTAGATACTGCGCAGGATCGAGTAAAGCGAGGTGGTCTTGCCGCTGCCCGTCGGGCCGGTGGCGAGAAAAAGGCCGTGAGGTTTTTCAACCAGCCGCGATAATATTGCCGAACGCTCCGTGTCCAAGCCAAGTTCCTGCGAGGTGAGCGGCGCGTTGCTTTTTTCCAGCAGGCGCATGACGAGACTTTCGCCGTGGACGGTAGGCATCGTGCCGACGCGAATATCCACGCGCGTGCCGCGATGATGAATCTGGATGTGGCCATCCTGCGGCATGAAACGCTCGGCGATATTCATGTCCGCCATGATCTTGATGCGCGAGACGATGGCCGCGTGAAGGTTGCGGGGCGGCGGCGGTTTCTCCTGCAAGAGACCGTCAATGCGATAGCGCAGTTGAAGGCTCGACTCGAAGGGCACGAGGTGAATATCGCTCGCGCGTTCGCGGACGGCGGTGGAGACGATGACGTTGACGAGGTTGACGACCGTGGGCTCGTTCGCCATGACTTCGATGTCGTGGAGATTGCCGCCTTCGCCGTTGGTGGTGCTCTGCGCGCCGAGATTTTCGATCATCTTCTCGACGGTCACGGAATAAAACTCAGCGATTTTTTCGGCAATATTTTCGGCGGTGTCTTCGGTTTCCTCGACTTCAAGGCCGGTGAGCAGACGAATATCATCAATGACGCGGGCGTTTCCGGGCGTACTGGTGGCGATGTGAATCACGCCATCCTGGATTTTGAGGGGCAGCACACGATGTTGCCGCGCAAAATTCGCGGGCAGCACGCGCAAGGCTTCCGGCGAGATCTCCGGCGCGTCCGAAACTTCGGAGGCAGAAAGCGTCCCTGATGATGTGGCGTTGGATTCGCTCATGTTCCAATTAACCGCCAATTCATGATTGGTGAATCATTTGTAATCATACGTCCCCGCTCCAATAAACCAGCGATTGTTACGTCGCAGGTTCAAGCAATACAGACACTGCAAACCCGAAATCGTTGCAAAGTTTTTTTGAATCGCGCGCTTTAGCCGCAATTTTTCCGCTCACCGCCTCCACAAAACGCAATTCATCGAAGACACATCGGGTCGGCAGAGAAGGGTCCTGTTATCTATTGAAAGACCAGCCCTCCTGCGCCCGCAGTAACTTAGTTACAATGACTCCGGGTGTTTCCTTTGGCTCTGATTTCAAGCGGAGTATGAAATGTTTTTTTGAGGATGCAAGAACTTTTGATGGTGGGATAAAAGTTTGCGCACAGTCCGATAGCGGGCGACGGGTAGTTCGAGAAACGGTTGAAAACCGTTTCCTGGGCACGTGTTTCGAGTTTTCCCCCAACTAAAGTTGGGGGTTAATGAGAAGTGATGGGCGAGTGGGCCGACGCTAGTTCCATAAGAAGATTTCTTTCGTCCCGTGCGGGACTTGGATCGAAGGAGAATTCAGCCCAGCAATAAATTGCTGGGCTAAGATCTGCCGTCCCTGCGGGACTTCGGACGGCGGAGCGGCAGTTCCGCCTTACCATGTCCTAGAACATCAGTCCCTGCTGGACTGCGACGGAGTATCTGTTATTCACCACGCCATCGAGAGTGGTGTGCGGCCCACGCCGAGCGTCTTCCGATTTAGACCGAGTACCTGTGAAGATTCTGCGTGCGTGGGGCGGGGCGCTGCTTTATCAATGCTGCATGACCGTATCGCCGCCGTTGCAACAGGTCGAGCGCACCTGTGTCCGTGATCGCAATCGCAAACTCATTTACTTTGCCGGTTGCGATTATTTTCGCCTCGCGAGTCATCCGCAGGTGCTCAAGGCGGCGGCTGGTGCAGTAACTCGTTACGGCCTCAACGTGTCGGCGTCGCGCGTCACGACGGGTAATCATGTTCTTTACGAAAAATTGGAGCGCGATCTTGCCAATTTTTTTGCGGTTCCGGAAGCCACGCTTGCGTCGAATGGTTACGTGCCCAATCTCATGGTGGCGCAGGCGCTCGCGGGGCAATTTTCGCATGCGTTGATTGATGAACGCGCACACGGCTGTCTGGCGGACGCGGCGCAGTTGCTTGATTGCCCTGTGATTAAATTCAGGCATCGTGACGCGGGCGACTTAGCGCGCATTGTCGGACGATTGAATCATTCCAAACCGCTTTTGCTCACTGACGGTTTGTTTTCACACGATGGAAGTATCGCGCCGCTCAAGGAATATCTCGCGGTGCTGCCCGCGCAAGCGCGCGTCCTGCTCGATGACGCACATGGCGCGGGTGTGCTGGGGAAAAACGGGCGCGGTACGCCGGAACATTTTGGGGTGTCACGCGAGCGCATCATCCAGACCATTACGTTGAGCAAGGGATTTGGCGCTTATGGTGGCGCGGTTCTTGGGCCGGGAGAATTGCGGGCGGCCATTGTGTCGGGGAGTCGCGCTTTTTCGGGCAACACTCCCCTGCCCTTACCGTTGGCCGCGGCTGCGATTGCAGCGGTAAAGATTTTAAAAAATGATCGCAAGCTGCGCGCGCGGCTCGGCAAAAATGTTGGGTTCGTGAAGGGTAAATTAATTTCGGTGGGTTTCGAGATTGCGGATTCGCCCGTGCCGATTTTTTCCATCACTCCGCGAGACACTTGCCACGCCGAGACGCTCAAGCGCCGTTTGCTCGCGCAGAAAATTTATCCGCCGTTCATAAAATATCCCGGCGGACCGCCCAGTGGGTTTTTTCGTTTTGCGATTTCGAGCGAGCATACGCGGGCACAACTGGACGCTCTGGTGGGGGCGCTGGCGGGCGATAGATAATTTGAAAGGCGGTTGGAAGGCGTTGCTTGCGCGCGCCTGGGATTTCCAACTGAAGTTGGGTTTGATGAGAGGCGTTAGCGAGTGGGTGAATGCTAGTTTTACGCGGGGATTTCTTTCGTCCCTGGCGGGACTTGGTTAGTGGAGGAAATCAACCCAGCAATAAATTGCTGGGCTAAGATCTATCGTCCCTGCGGGACTTGGGACGGCTGCGCGGCAGGGCAGCCCTACCACGTCCTAGATTGTCGGTTGTCTCTGCGGCACTGATGGAGCGTTCACAGTTCATGTCGCCATTGAAAATATTGCGCGAATGCCCGCACTTTTGGGATGACGCCAAGTAACCGCTTGCCCAGAAAATCGCTTTGCAGTAGCTTCTGGTCATGGACAGTGACTTGCCACCAGATACCAATGTGCCGCCGATCGCCGCACCGCCGCCGCCGCCGATTCATCGGCCGCCCCCGGTGATTCCCCTGCCTCCGACACCTCCACCGCTGCCGCCGCGCGCGCCTCGCTCGGGAGCGGGACTTAAAATTTTCGCGGTTTTGCTGGTGGTCATTTTGGCGGTTAGCCTGCTCGTCAATCTTCAATATTTTGTGCGCAGCTTTGCTGGGAATCGCGTGAAGTTGACCGGCGGTGACAGTTACGGCCCGCGCATGGACGAGACGACGGTTAAGGAAAGCGAGATTTCCACGACCAATAAAATTGTAATGATTCCGGTTGAAGGCGTCATCAGTGGCGAGGCCGCTCAGCAAGGCGGCTATAGCATTGTCACGCTGGTCAAAGAGGAATTGAAGCGCGCGAAGGAAAATGACGATGTTCGCGCGGTCATCTTAAAAGTGGATTCGCCGGGTGGAGAAGTGCTGGCATCCGATGAAATTGCGAAGGCCATCCGCAAATTTGAAAATTCGTGCGACAAGCCGGTCGTGGTCAGCATGGGCAGCCTCGCGGCTTCCGGCGGCTATTATATATCTGCGCCGTGCGACTGGATCGTAGCGAATGAATTGACGATTACGGGAAGCATCGGCGTGATCATGCACGGGCTGAATTATCGCGGCTTGCTCGACAAGATCGGCGTGCGGCCAGAAGTTTTCAAGAGCGGCAAGTATAAGGACATGCTCAGTCCGACCAAGACTCCCGATGAAGAATCGCCGGAGGAAAAGGAAATGATCCAGAACATGATCAACGAAACTTTTGGCAAGTTCAAAAGTGTGGTGGCCGACGGGCGGCGCACGTCGTTTGAACGTGATCACGGAAAAATGTTGAGCCCCGATTGGCAGGATTATGCCGATGGCCGCATCCTTTCCGGCAAGGAAGCTTACAAATTGGGTTTCGTGGATGAAGTGGGCGATTTCGACGATGCGGTGGAACGGGCCAAGCAGTTGGCGCATATCAAGCGCGCCGATGTCGTGACTTACCAGGAAGTTTTCGATCTCTCGAACCTGTTGCATATATTCGGCGAGAGCAACGCGAAATCCGTGAAAGTCGAACTCGGCGTGGACATTCCCAAGCTGCACGCGGGTTACCTCTACTTCATTTCTCCAACCTATCTCCAATAAAAAAGTGGGCCAAGTTACTCTTATCAAGCACCCCCTGGTGCAGCATAATCTAACGCGTCTCCGCGACAAACGGACCGCACCGCAGGAATTCCGCCGCATCCTGAGCGAAGTCGCTGCTCTCATTATTTATGAGGCTACGCGGTCTTTCGCCGTGAAAAAGGTTTCCGTCACCACACCGATGGCGCGGACGCGAGGTTCCACTTTGCAACGCGAGGTGATCCTGGTGCCGATTCTTCGCGCGGGGCTGGGCATGATGGATTCCATCCTGCAACTGATTCCGCATGCGCGAGTCGGGTTCATCGGCCTCAAGCGCGAGGAGAAAAGTTTGCGCGCGCTTTTTTATCACAAGAGCCTTCCGCGCGACTTAAGCCATTTCGAGGTCATCCTGATTGACCCGATGCTGGCGACGGGCGGCAGCGCGGTTTCAGCGATGGAATTGATCACGGAACTGGGCGGCAAACATGTGCGCCTGGTTAATCTGGTGGCTTCGCCCGAGGGCATTGAGATGGTGCATCGCCATTTCCCCAAGCTGCCGATCTTTACCGCGGCGATTGACCAAAAACTCAATCGCAATGGTTTTATCATTCCGGGATTGGGTGACGCGGGCGACCGGCTTTTTGGAGTTTGAAAATTTTTTGGCATCGGCTATGGTCGGCGCCACACTTTTGCAGACCCGGCACAGACCATGAAAAATCTACTGATGGTGGCGGACAGTGATCACGACGCCAACATGCTTTACGCCGTGGGCATGTTCGTCCCTGATCCTTTCATCTACCTGAGCATTCGCGGACGTCCGTTCATCGTCATGAGCGATCTGGAAATTGATCGCGCGAAGGAACAAGCCGCGCATTGCCGCGTGCTTTCGCTCAGCCACTACCAGCAAAAACTTCGCCGCGCCGGGCGCAAAAATACAGGCGTTGCGCAGGTAATTCGCGCGATCCTGCGCGAACATCGCGTGGAAAAAGTCTGGGTTCCCGGAAATTTCCCACTTGGCTTGGCGATGGAGTTGCGTGACCTCGATGTCAAAGTGAAGCCGCGTCCCGGCAACTTTTTTCCCGAACGCGAAACCAAGTCCGCGGCGGAAGTCAAAAAAATCAGCGCCGCCCTGATGATGGCCGAGGTCGGCCTGGCCGAGGGCGTGCAGGCGCTGAAGTCCGCCAAGGTTTCCAAGAGCCGCCGACTGATTTATCGCAATGCGCCGCTGACGTCGGAAAAGTTGCGGTCCATCATTGATACCGCGATCATCCAGGCGAGCGGTTTGGCGAGTCACACGATCGTGGCGGGCGGCAAGCAGGCTTGCGATCCGCACGAAGGCGGCTACGGTCCACTGCGCGCCAACGAGCCGATCATCCTCGACGTTTTTCCGCGCTCGCAAAAGACCGGTTACTTCGGCGACATCACGCGCACGGTGGTTAAGGGGCGCGCGAGCGAAGCCATCCGCAAACTTTACGATACCGTTTATCGCGGCCAGAAGACTGCGTTTCAACTGATGCGCGCGGGCACGCAGACTTCGCGCATCCACGCCGCCGTGCAGCAACTTTTCGTGCGTGAAGGTTACAAGACCGGCAAGGTGGATGGCCGCATGCAGGGATTTTTCCACGGAACCGGGCATGGTCTCGGCTTGGAAATTCACGAGGCGCCGCGCGTTGGGGCGACTTCAGTAGGCGCATTGAAAGCGGGACAGGTGGTCACGGTTGAGCCGGGTTTGTATTATCCTGATCTCGGTGGCGTGCGATTGGAAGATGTCGCCCTTGTCACCAGCGGCGCGCCCCGTAATTTAACGCAATTTGAAAAAGTTCTGGAAGTTTGATGTGCGTTGCCAATCTGCTTTTCCCGCCGTCGCTAATTTACTTGCGCGCTAGAGGCTAATCCCTACCTTTTGAATTGTTGCCAATGGCAGTAAAGAAAAAACGCGCATTGAAAGTTTCTCCGGCCCGCCGCAAAGCCAGCGGCAAGGCCAAGCCTGCGCGCACGAAAAAATCTCCCTCGCCACGCGCGAACGCTGCGCCGCCGGTCGCCGGCAAACCATCCGCCGCGGCAACTGCCGAACCCGCATTGGAAATCGTGGTCGCGCCCGAGGAGCTTTCGCCGCCGTTGCAGGAACGCGAGCGCTCGGCTTACGACGGCGATACCGCCATCAAACTTTATTTGCGCGAGATCGGCCAGGTGAAGCTGCTCACGCCGCAGGAGGAAATTGAACTCGCCGCGCGCATCAAGAAGGGCGACAAAAAAGCGCGCGAACAAATGATCAAGGCGAACCTGCGCCTGGTCGTCAAAATCGCCCGCGATTACGAGGGCATCGGACTGCCCCTGCTCGATCTTATCAGCGAGGGCAATATCGGTTTGATGAAGGCCGTGGAGCGTTTTGATCCGGCCAAGGGCGGCAAACTTTCGACTTACGGTTCGTGGTGGATCAAGCAAGCCATCAAACGCGCGCTCGCCAATCAATCTAAAACAATTCGTTTGCCCGTTCATCTCGTGGATAAAATTTCCAAGATGCGCCGCATCGGAATGAAATTACAGGAAGAACTTGGCCGCGAGCCGACGGACGAGGAATTGGCCGATGAAATGGGCATGACCGCCGCTCGCGTCCGGCAAATGCGCATGGCCGCGATCCGTCCCGCGTCGCTCGACGCGCCGATTGGCGACGATGACTCGAATAATTTTGCCGACGTCGTCGAAGATGAAAATGCGACGACACCTTACGAAAATTTGGAGGACAAAACCGTCACCGGCATGTTGCAGGAAATGGTAAAGCATTTGGACGAGCGCGAAGCGACGATTTTGCGCTATCGTTTTGGTCTGGATGGCGGCACGGAAAAAACTTTGGAAGAAGTCGGTGAAAAATTCGGCGTCACGCGCGAGCGCGTCCGGCAAATTCAGAATCTCGCGCTAAAAAAATTGCGCAAAATGATCGAGAAACTTGAAGTGCAAAAAAACAAGGAACTTTAAAAATGAATTTGTTAATGGCGATTCTCGCTTTGTGCGTGCTTGTCGCCTTAAATATTTTTTAATTTAAGCGTAAAAATCCAAATG